>CAZIES010000082.1:0-11705 GCA_964538295.1 uncultured Arcobacter sp.
TTTGCCAATCAAAATGGTCATAAATATGCTTCTATTGGAAAGTATATGATAAAGAAAAAATATATTGGTTATGGCACAGGCTA
Source organism: uncultured Arcobacter sp. (assembly GCA_964538295.1). Classification (GTDB taxonomy): domain Bacteria; phylum Campylobacterota; class Campylobacteria; order Campylobacterales; family Arcobacteraceae; genus Arcobacter_A. The sequence goes on from CAZIES010000082.1 coordinate 84, forward strand.
TAGTGGTTCTGTTCAAGGTATGAAAAAGTGGTTTAAAGATAATCCTAATAAAGTGGATGAAGTATTAAACATAAATCCAAGCTATGTCTTTTTTGCAAAAACAAAACACGGGGCTATGGGAAGTTTATCGACAGAATTAACTGCACAGAGAAATCTAGCAGTAGATAGACGTTATATTCCACTTGGGATGCCAGTATTTATTAATACAAAGAATCCGGTAACAAAAAAAGAGATAAATCAACTGATGGTTGCAGCTGATACTGGTGGAGCTATTAAAGGTGAAATTAGAGCAGATTTTTTTTGGGGATTTTCAAAAAAGGCGGAAGAGTTTGCTGGGCGTATGAAAGAGAAGGGAAGTTTAATTATGCTAATACCTAATTAGTAAGGGTTTCCTTACTAATTAGTGATGTCCACATCCTCCACCACAGCAGCCACTGGATTTTTGTGGTGTCTGTTTGATACCAATAAGAAAGTTATTATTATTTTCAATAACTTGAAACTCATGTTTCCCACAAAAATCATTGTTCATTGTATTTGACATATCCAGAGCTTTTAATAAAGCGTCATCTTTTGTTTCTACTATAATATTATTTTCAAAATCACTTTTTTTAAAGCAACCACATTCATGTTCAATAAAAATTTTATGCATCTAAATTCCTTTTAATCTTCTATTATTTTTTAAAGAGCTTTAAGAATAAAGTCTTCTATACTTAGAAGCCTATCAAAATTTCTTATTTGATGACTTATATTTAAAGTGTAACAAATAATTTAAAGTGATATTTAGATAGAATACCGTTTTATTTAACTTAAGGATAAACATGCATATTACAAACATAATTTCACAATATTTTGGGAAGTTTGCTAAAAAAGAGTTCCCATCATTTATACAGACTATTATTAATAACGGTTATGTGAAATTTTTAGGTTTAGATATGAGTGAGTTCCGTCAAGCAAAGCATTATAAATCATTAAATGATCTATTTACTCGAGAATTAGCAATTCCAAGAGAGATTAATGAAGATAATAATGTGGTTATATCACCAACTGATTCACTGATTAGTGCATGTGGTAAATTAAATAAACAGACTTTATTACAAATTAAAGGTATGGAATATAATGTAGAAGAGTTATTAACATACCATGTTGGAGATAATGTAAAAAAAGTAATTGATGGAAGTTTTATGAATTTTTATCTCTCTCCCAAAGATTATCATCGTTATCATGCTCCTGTATCATTTAAAATTACAAAATTGATTCATGTACCTGGTAAACTTTATCCTGTAAACTTTAAATACCTCAATATGGAATTAGACCTGTTCTGTCAAAATGAGCGGGTTATTTTAGAGTGTATTGATAGAAACGATAAGCTTTTTTATATGGTTTTTGTTGGAGCTCTTAATGTTGGGCAAATGGTTTTCGAATTTGAGAGTGCAGTAGAGACCAACACAGATGCAACTGAAATTAAAGTTTATGAGTATGAAAACCTTGAAGTTACAAAAGGTGACTGTTTAGGATACTTTAAAATGGGTTCTACTGTAGTGATGGTATGGGAAAAAGATAGTGTTGATTTATTAGAACTAACTAATAAAAAAGTCACTTTTGGAGAAAAAATTACTAAATAGATTTCAAAAGTAATTATTCACTAATTATTCTGATATAATTAAGTAAAGTTATAATTGGTGATATTTATGTTAAATAAAATTTTTAATAAAATAACAGCATTATTAATTGCTGTTGTCATTATTTTTTTAATGGCTACATATTTTGTCATCTTTCCAAAAATAACAAACTACTTTTATGCTGCTGAGTACAAAAATATCCAAAATCAATTAGACTATCTTGATAATGTTGTTAGTGTTGAAGCGACAAATCTAAAGAGTGCGTATGTTCTAGCAACGGAGAATTATAAAAATGATATTGTTCGTATCACTAATACCTCTTATGATATTTTAGAGAGTTATTATACTGATTATAAATTAGGAATTTATAGTAAAAAGGAAGCTATTGAACATGCTTTTAAAACAATTTCTAAAATCAAATATGGGCATGTTGATGATTATATTTTTATTTTAGATAAAAAAGGAACCTATTTTTATCATCCTAATCCAACGCTTTTAGAAGCCAATATGTATTATATGACAGATGTTCGTGGTAAATATGTGACGCAAGATATTATAAAAAGTGTTGAACAAACTGGTGAAGGGTTTAGTAGTTACATGTGGCCAAAAGCTAATGAATCAACCTCCTATGAAAAATTAACATTTAGTAAATATTTTGAACCTTTTGGTTTAATTATTGCAGCAGGTATTTATGTGAATAATATTGAAAAAGAGATTAGTTTACAAAAGCAACTTGCAAAAAATAATTTTAAAGATATTTTTTCAAAGAGTAAAGTATTGGAAGATGGATTTTATTATGTTGTTAATAAAGCAGAAGTGTTGGTCAATCAAAAAAGGTATTTAAAGACACATAAAGTTTTTGATAAAAGTAGGTTGCATCAAATTAAAAAAGCATTAGCAACAAATAAAGGATTTTCTACCTCTTTTGATGGGGTTAAATCTTTAAGTTGGGTAAAGTATAACGCTTATTTTGATTGGTATATTGTTGCAACTGTTAATGAAAATGAGCTTTTTGTAAAATCTAAAGAGTTAAATCAGATGATTTTACAAATTATTATTTTAATTTTGATTTTTATGTTATTTATTGGTCTTTATATTGCTAACAAAATAATCGTGCAACCTATTAATATATTAACTGATAATGCCTTGAAAATTAAAGATGGAGATTTCTCTTTACGAAATGAAATAACCTCCAATGATGAAATAGGAATTTTGTCGAAGCAGTTTAATTTTATGCTTGATAATATTGAGGATAATATTAAAAACTTGGAGTTGAAGGTAAATTTACGTACTGAAGAGTTACGCCATAAACTTTTGTATGATGAGTTAACAGGGCTTAAAAATCGTTACTCTTTTTTAGAACATGTTAAAGGTGAACGTTTTGCAACGGTTATTTTAGTTGATATCAATGATTTTGATGATATCAATGAGCTTTACGGGTATCGTGTTGGAAATGAGGTTTTAACAAAGTTTGGCTACTATTTACAAAAACTTAGTGAAAAAAATAGTTCTGAAGCATATCGTATTTATGGAAATGCTTATGCAATTTTGTACTTAAATGAGCTTTTTAATTTTGATAATTTTGAAGCATTTATTCATACTATTGTTAATAATATTAAAAAAGAACCTATTTATATTAATGAGTTAAGTTTAGATATCTATTTGGATATTACTCTTGGGATTGCTATTTGTCAGGACCAACCTCTTAAAAAAGCGAATATCGCTTTGCGAAAAGCTAAAAAAAGTGATCGTAACTATATTGTTTATAATAATGAAATTGATACAAAACGTATGATAGAAAATACAATCTATTGGCGAAATAAGATTAAGGACGCTATTACTTTTGACTATATTGTGCCATTTTTTCAACCTATTGTGAATCAAAAGGGTGAGATTATTAAATATGAAACGTTAATGCGTATGGAAGATATTAAGGAAGAGGAGATTTGTTATATTACTCCTGATAAATTTCTAGAGATTTCTGTTCGAACCAAACAGTATATTTCTATTTCATCTCTTGTAATTTCAAAAGCATTGGATTCCTTAGGTAAAACTAATAAAGATATCTCTATAAATTTAAGTTTTTTAGATATTAATGATGTGAACTTTTTAAACTTTTTAGAAAATAAATTTAGCTTGATTAAAAACGAAGATTATTCTCGTATTGTTTTTGAAATTTTAGAGAGTGATAGTATTGCTAACTACGATATTTTAAGAGAGTTCATTATTAAGTATCGAAAACTTGGTGTTCGTATAGCTATTGATGATTTTGGTTCAGGTTATTCGAACTTTAGCCATATTATGGAGATTCGGCCTGATTTTTTAAAAATAGATTCCTCCTTGGTGAAAAATATTCATAAAGATAAAGACTCCTTTGAATTAGTAAAATCTATCGTAGTATTTTCTAATGCAATGGACATGAAAACGATAGCAGAGTTTGTACATTGCCAAGAGGTTTATGAGATTCTATTAAAGTTAGGAGTGAATGAATTCCAAGGTTACTATTTTGGTGCTCCTCAAAAAGAGTTATAAAAAAGAAGTATAAAAAATAATTTAACGTTTTAAAAGGTTTGTTTTTTTAGAATATAGTAAATTATTAAAAGGATAACTTATGTCAACTACTACAGAACTTTCGGCAATTGCATTACATGGAACTAAAAAAGGTGTGATAAAAATTTCAGATATAACTGAACCATATGGGGCAGGAACTAATGATGTTGTTAGTATTGGTATTGCTTTAAATGGTGAGGATGTAGAGTGGAAAGCACATATTCCTTATGAAAATGTTGATGCTTTAATTGAAGAGCTTAAAAAAGCAAAAGAAAATAAAGCTTAAAATTTTTTAGAAGCCTATTATGAAAAAAGTAATTTTTTCACTTCTTATTTTAATATTAGGTGCTTTACAGTTAAATGCTACTATTAAAAGTATCAATAACTTTGAACTAAATCGTTATATGAAAAAACGTATCGTTATTGTTGATATACGCGAAAAGTTTGCTTGGGATGAGAGTGGTATTATCCCAAGCTCCTATCGAATCACGTATAAAAATTCACAAGAGATAGAGTCTTGGTTACGTGTGTTTACACGCATTGTAAAAAATAAAAATATGGCATTTATACTTGTAAGTCAAAAGGGACGAAAAGCGTATAAACTATCAAAAATTTTAGATAAAAAGATAGGTTATCAAAATATTTATTACCTAAAAGGTGGTATTGAAATGTGGATGAATGAAGATGGAAGAGTCGTTAAATACTAACGGTTTCTCTACCCTCCTCTTCCCATAGTGCCATTCCTCCTGCTAAATGATTTACATTTTTATATCCGCTATTAATTAGGTAATTACCAATGGTCTGTGTACGGTTCGCGTGGGCACAAATAAGTATAAATTCTTGTTCTTTACTGGTTATATGTTTTTGAAATTCGTGCAACCAAGAAACAACGTCATGATTACCAAACATATCAAAAAAGGTTAAAGGAATAGCTCCTTTAATGATACCTGTTGTTTCCCATTCATCTTGACGCCTTACGTCAAACATAATAATATTTTCTTTTTGTTTTATTAGAAGTTCTTCTGGATATATATTCTTTAATTGACTCATTTTTTGTAACCTTTATTATAAAAAAAACTTATATTAACTTGTATTGATTAAATTAATACTTTAACTAAACAAATAATTTACAAACTTTAAATATAATTCATAAAAATATAAAGAACATACAATGTGTTAAGGAAAGAACCAATGAAAAAGATTGTAGTAGCTTTGTTATTAAGCTTAAGTTCACTGTTTGCTTTTGAGCATTTAACGATAGATAATTTTGATGAAAAGATTAAAGATAAAAAAGTTATTGTTGACTTTTATGCTCCATGGTGTCCTCCTTGTAAGATAATTGAAAAAACGTTGAATAAATATGAAGCAAATAAAAAAGAGAATACGGTGATTTATAAAGTTAATATTGATAAGCAACGTGCATTATTGGATCGTTTTGGTGTGAAAAGTATTCCTACTTTGGTGTATGTCAATAATGGTGAAGTAAAAGTAGCCCAAGCTGGTGTTAGAAGCTTAGATGAAATAAAGAATAATGTTGAAAAATATCTTCATTAAGAATTGATTTACAAATATTGAATAAAATAGATAGACTTTAAGGAGTAGACTAACTATGAAAAAACTTTTTTTACTACTATGTATGGCAATTTTCTCTTTTGCTATTGAGCAAAAATTTTTAACCCCTGAAGAGGCATTTCAAACATCTTTTGAGCAAAAAGAGGACAAACTTATTTTTAAATTAAAACTAGGTAAAGATATCTATCTTTATGATGAAAAATTAAAAGTACTTATTATTAAACCTCAAAAAATTGATATTAGTAAAGAGGTGAATCTACCAAAACCTGTAAAATATGAAGAGTTTATTGTTCATTTTGAGCTCCCTAATATTGAAATACCTTTTTCCCTATTAAAATCAAAAGTTGATGCAACCTCTTATGAAGTGCAAGTACAATTCCAGGGATGTTCAAAAGCGGGACTTTGTTATGCTCCCATGAAAGAGAATAAAACAGTTAATCTAAGTGAGGTGAAATCAAAAACATCTACAACTTCATCACAAGCAAGTGATATTAATGAAACAGATAGTATTGCAAACACTTTAAAAGGTGGGAATATTGTATTGATTTTAGCTACCTTTTTTGGATTTGGATTGCTTCTTTCTTTAACTCCTTGTGTATTTCCTATGATTCCTATTTTATCATCGATTATTGTAAGTGCAGGACAAAATCAAAAAATGACGGCAACCAAAGGGTTTTTCTTGTCACTCGTTTATGTTTTGGCAATGTCAGTTGCGTATACATTTGCAGGTATTTTAGCTGGTCTATTTGGTGCAAACTTACAAGTGGCATTACAAAACCCTTATGTTTTAAGCGTATTTGCTGCTATTTTTGTAGCTTTGGCATTTTCAATGTTTGGATACTTTAGAATTGAACCACCACAGTGGTTACAAACAAAAGTGTATCAAAAAACCGATGGACAAGAGAAAAACGGTGTGGCAGGTATTGCTCTTATGGGGTTTTTATCAGCATTGATTGTTGGTCCTTGTGTTGCACCACCATTAGCAGGAGCATTGGTTTATATTGGACAAACGGGTGATGCTATTTTAGGTGGAACAGCACTATTTGTGATGAGTTTAGGTATGGGTATTCCATTATTGGCTATTGGTGCAGGAGCTGGTAAGTTTATGCCAAAACCAGGTGGATGGATGGACTCAATTTCACGTATTTTTGGTATTTTAATGTTAGCCATTGCAATTTGGATGTTAGATAGAGTATTACCGGCAATTATTGTGATGTATTTATGGTCGTTTTTATTTATTGGTGCAGCTATTTATTTAAAAGTTTATGAACATATTTTAGTGCGAGTATTAACCGTAGTGATTTTTATTTACGGAACCTTGACTTTTGTTGGAGCAGTTAGTGGTGCAACCAATGTCTTAAATCCTTTAGAAAAATTTACGAATAAAACTGTTGTGGGGCAAGTTGTTAGCCAAGAGCTTGTATGGAAAAAAGTAAAAACAAATGATGAACTTGATGCAGCTATTAAAGCCTCTACTAAGCCTGTAATGCTTGATTTTTATGCAGATTGGTGTGTTTCATGTAAAGAGTTAGAAGGGATTACCTTTAAAGATGAAAAGGTTATTAAAAAACTTAATGAGTTTACTCTGTTAAAAGCAGATGTGACCGATAATACAGAAGATGATAAAGCGTTACAAAAACGATTTAATGTTGTGGGTCCTCCTGCACTTATTTTTTGGGACAGTAAAAATAAAGAGGTTAAAGCATCTCAAATTGTAGGGTATAAAAACCCCGAAGATTTTTTAAATATCGTTAATAAATATTTTAAGTAGCTACAACAAATTAAATAAGTACAGATTTGATATACTTCGTAAAAAGGTAGTACTCTTGTGAAGGTGTCTGCCTTGGATAACTATTAGGAAGTATATTGAATTTTACAACAATTTTAGGAACCCCAGATTTTTTAGAACATTTACGCGGTAAAGAGACGACGTTTCTTTTAGCTTTATCCAATACAAAAACATATGAAATCCAAGGAATTACACAAGCTGGAATTCCCGGAAAAATCTATTTAACACCAACCCTTGATAGCGAATTTGTTTGTTCAGGAGAAGTACGCTCTTTACCAGAAATAGCTGAAACTCCAAAGGGAGTACCCACGCCTGCTTTAATTACGCGTGCAGTACATTTACAAATGCCATTTAAAGATATTGAACTTTTAGATTTAGGTTTGGAAGTGACTCCAAAGTTAGACTATTTTAAACAATATAGTTTTGATATAAAACCAAGTGATGCTATTAATGAGGGTGCTAATATTAATGCGATGGAACTTTTCCAAAAAGGCTTAGAGTTTGGTAAAAACTTTACCCTAGAAAATGATTATATTATCTTAGCGGAGAGTGTTCCTGCGGGAACAACAACGGCACAAGCAACAGCTAAAGCATTAGGTTATGATGTAGAAGGAAAATTTGCAAGCTCATTCAAAGAGGCTCCTAGTGATATTAAAAAACAAACTATAGATGAAGCTCTTTTAAAAGTTAATGAGTATATGGATGTTTTTGATAAACTAGGTAATGTCAGTGATAATATGATTATTTTTAATGCAGGTTTTATTTTAGGACTAAATTCTCAACAAGCAAAAGTAATACTAGCAGGAGGAACTCAGATGGCATCAGTATTACTCCTTGTAAATAGTTTAGTTGAGATGATGGGTGGTGAATTTGACTCATCTAATCTTGCTTTATGTACAACCAAGTGGGTTTTAGAAGATGAAAATTCTGATATCAAGACACTCTTAGAGATGTTGAATTTCCCTATTAACGCTTATGCGAGTGACTTTGATTTTTCTTGTAGTTCTCATCCTGCGTTAAAACTTTATGATGAAGGTGAAGCAAAAGAGGGTGTAGGTGCTGGTGCAGCACTGTGTTATGCCGCAATAAACGGTGTAAAACAAGAGGATTTAATTACACAGATTGAAAAGTTTTTAGCTTAGGAAAAGTGCATGGATATTTTTGTCTCAACGTTTTTAAAAATGTTTTTTATCATGACACCGTTTTTTGTTTTATCTGTTTTTTTAACCATGACAAATGATGCCACGGTTCAGGAGAAAAGAGCCTTAGCAATTAAAGTAACGGTTGCTGTTATCGTGACAAGCTTAGTATTGCTCTATTTTGGAAAACATATTTTTTCAGTCTTTGGAATTACCTTAGATGCCTTTAGGATTGGCGCGGGAGCCTTGCTATTTTTATCTGCTGTTGAGTTAGTAAAAGGCAGTAAGGAGAGTACTAAAGCACAAGAGAAAGCTTTAAGTGAAATTGCAGTGGTCCCTTTAGCTATTCCTGTGACGATAGGACCAGGAACAATTGGTATTTTGTTGGTGATGGGAGCCTCTTTTGAAAGTACGGCTTCTTTGATTGTAGGAAGTGTGGCATTAGTATGTGCCGTTGTGGTAATAGGTATGATGTTGTACGGTGCTTCTATTATTGAAAGAGTTGTTGGAAAACAAGGGCTGTTAGTTATCTCTAAAATTACGGGTCTTTTTTTAGCAGCACTCTCAGCGCAAATTATTTTTACAGGTATTAAAAACTTTTTAGGCTTGGATGTATAACAATGAAAATTCTCTATTTTGGTGGTCAAAAATCAGGTAAAAGTAAGTTAGCTGAGGCAAAAGCAATTGATATAGCTCTTAATAAACCCTATTATGTGGCAACCTATGATAACTCATACGGTGATAGTTCTATGCAAATGCGTATTGATAAACATTTAGAACAAAGAGTAGATAGGTTTATAACAATAGAAGAGTGTAGGGATTTAACAAAGGTAATTCAATCAGAAAATACATATGTGATTGATTGTGTATCTATGTGGCTTTTTAACAATCTTAAAGAGAGTGAAGAGCATTTAATTAAGCAGTTAGAGTTAATTTGTCAAGTTGAAGCCAACATCATATTTGTATTAAATGATACCAATAGTGGCGTGATACCGCTAGATAAAGAGTCACGACGTTTTGTGGATATGACGGGAATTATCGGACAGACTTTAGTTAACCTTTGTGATGAGGTCTATGAAACAAAGTTTGGTTTAGAGATTAAAAGGAAGTAAGATGATACGTTCAATTGCAGATGGCTTTCTTTTTTGTTTTTCATATTTTACTGTGATACCTACGTTTAAAAAAGAGTATCAATTAAATCAAACAACCTACAGTTCAATGTTGTTTTTCTTACCCTTTATTGGTGCAGTTTTAGCAATGATTGTACTTTATGTAGGTTTTTTTCTTAATAACTTTCTTGCTCCCTTATACGCTATTTTTGTAGCGACTATAATTTATTTTTTCTTGTATGGGTTTTTGCATTTAGAGGCAGTGGCAGATGTAACCGATGCATGGATGGCAAAGTACTCCAATAAAGATGTTTATGCTATCATGAAAGAGCCACAAATTGGTTCTATTGGTGCGATAGCGACGTTTTGTTTCGTTCTTTTAAAAGTTGCGGCTATTGTTTATTTACTCTTAGATGAGAAGTTTTTTCTTTTTGTTGCTGCTTTATTATTAAGCCGTCTAAGTGTACTTTCAAATGTCAAGATATTTGAATTTCATAAAGGTTCAATTTTTGCACAAACTTTGAAGAAATCAGCGACCACTTTTGTTGTTTGTTTTGCAATAGTATGTTACGGTGCTTTATTAATCTATTTAGTAGATATAAAAAGTACGCTTATTTTATTGGTGAGTGCTCTATTGTTTTCAATGGTGGTATTGAAAATATTAAAAAAACGCTTTGGTTTTTTAAATGGTGATTGTATAGGGTTTTCTATTGAGATGACCGAACTCTTACTTTTAAATATAGGGCTGCTTTTAGTATGAAGTCAACAACCGTTATTCGACCTAATGTAGCGTTTGATTTAAATACAATAGATGTTACAAAAGGGTGTAATAGTAAAGAGTTTTTAAAAAAAATAGCACTATATTATAGTGTAGAAGTTGAGGAGATAGAGTTTTTTAATGGAGAAGAAGCACTCTTTCACAATCTTTTAAAGTACCATTTTTTTATTAAGAAGTTCTCAGGTCAATGTTATTTGTATGCCCCCTGTACTAGAGGATTTGAAGAGGTTTTAAACCAGTATACTAATAAAGTGGAACTTATTAATAGATTAGAAAATATTGATGAACATTTAACTAAAGATGCCTTAGTAATCTTTACAAACCCTAGTACTCCTGATGGAAAGTATCATGAGATTGAGAAGTTGTTAACATTTTGGCAAGAACGTAATGCAACCATTATTGTTGATGAATCATTTTTTGACTTTTATAATGGAGTAAGTGCAAGTAGTTTTATCAATCAATATCCAAATTTATATGTGATGAAATCTATGACGTACTTTTATCATATGCAAGGAGTTAAGTTTGCAACACTTATTTCCAATTGTGAAAATATAAAAAAAATCAAAGCTTATGAACATCGTAATAAACTCTCTTCTTTTGATACAGCTTATATCAATGCTGTTGTAAAAGATAGAAACTTTAAACGTATCACCCAAGCTATCCATGCAAAAAATATTATCCTTCTTGAAGAGGTTTTACAATGTTCAGGTTTGTTTGAGGTTATACATAGTACCAATACAAATTTTGTTTTAGCAAAGCTTAAAAAGCTCAGGGCAAAAAAGCTTCAAAAACTTTTAATGAAAGAGGGGATTAGTATTGAAGAGTATAGTCATATTAAGTTTCTTGATCAAAGTTATGTTGGGTTTGAGGTTTATAGTGAGGAGTGTATAAAGAGTTTGATACAAGCTTTTCAAAAGATATTGGGAGACTAGAATAGCATCTCTATGTTGACAAAAAAAGGGATAAAGATATTGACTTATTTAAATACCATTAGACTTTAAACTGGTGTTACACTCAATTAGTTTTACTTCAGGTTTAGAGTTTAATGGGGTTGTATTTCTGCCTT
>CAZIES010000083.1:0-7969 GCA_964538295.1 uncultured Arcobacter sp.
TCCTTGGTATTGCATATATGAAAGAGGGGTTTGAAACACTTAAAAATGCTATTGACTTAGCCTCTTATGCGGTAGATGGCTACTTAGGGGTACTTATTTATATAGGAATTGGATTTATTGCTACCATTGTTATTCAATCAAGTAGTGCTACTATGGCGATTATTATTACTGCCCTTGCGGCAAATCAAATTATTTATGAAAATGCCCTTGCTTTAGCTATTGGTGCAAATGTAGGTACAACTGTTACTGCAATTTTAGGAGCACTCACCTCTAATGATAACGGTAAACGATTAGCTGCTGCTCACTTTATTTTTAATATTGTCACCGGACTTATTGCTTTAATTTTTATCTATCAATTAAGTACTTTTGTTGATACAGTTGCACACTTTTTTGAAGTTGCCCAAGATAATTACACCATAAAACTTGCTATCTTTCATACTATTTTTAACCTTATTGGTATTCTTGTTGTTTCTCCTTTTGTACAACCAATTGTAAAACTTACCCAACGGTTATTTCAAGATAAAACCCAAGCAATATCACATCCAAAATTTATTGATGATGTCCTTATTGAAGTTCCTAATTCAGCCCTTAAAGCCTTAGAAGAAGAGTTAGACAACCTTTATACAAAAAGTCAAAAAGCCATCTTACATGCTATCTCATTGCATCGGCATGATATTTTTAAATCAAACGATATCAAAAAAACTGTTAGAAAATCAAAAACTAAAATAGAAACCAATGTTGATGAAATCTATAAACGTAATCTAAAAACCCTTTATAGTGCTATTATTCGCTTCTCTTCTTTAGCTCAAAAATATATGAACCAAGAGCAAATGAACCGTGTGTATAACCTCAAGGTCGCTTCAAAAGAGATTATTGATGCAGTAAAAGAGGTACGTCGACTTCAAAAAAACACTACCTTCTTTTTAAACTCAAGCAATGAAGCAATTCACAAAGAGTATACCTCTCTTCGAACAATTGTTGCTAATACCCTCAAAGAGATTGAAGAGTTAAAAGAGAAAAAACATACTGAAATTGATAAAATGACAAAAATTGAAGCACTAAAAGAGAAAATTGATAAACTTGATATTATTGAAAATGGAAAAATTGATAAGCTCATTCGTGAAAACAGAATCAACTCTAAAATGGCAACTTCACTTATTAACGATACATCAACAGCCCATAACATTTGTAAAAAACTTATAAATATAGCGACCATTATCTATATTCAAAGTGAACATCTACTTGAAATAGGAGAAGAAGATGAGTATTAGTAAAGTTATAGAAAAATTGAACAACTATTTCTCTTTGTCCTCAAAGAAAAAGAAAAAAAGAGAAGAAGAGATTCATAAAATTATCAAAAAGCTGGAGATAAAAAAAGAGAAGCTCAAAAAAGCTTTAAAAAACAAAACAGATAAACATGAAGTAGATGTTATCAAAATTGAGTTAGAAGCAGCAAATAAGCTCCTTAAAAAAGCAAAGAAACTTATTTAGTGACTAATCTAACGATTTAAAATCAGCGTAGTTTTGACGTAGTGCCTCGTATGCAATAATTGATACAGAATTAGCAATGTTCAAACTTCGTGCATCGTTGGTCATAGGAATGGTAATACACCCCTCTTTGTGCATATCTAAAAGAGATTCAGGTAATCCTTTATCTTCTCTTCCAAAATAGAGAAAATCACCACTGTTGAACTTAGCATCAAAATAGAGTTTATCTGTTTTGGTAGTTGCAAAAAAATGGCGTTCATTTAATGGATTTTTAGACCAAAAATCTTCAATATCTTCATATTCACGAACATCTAAATCATACCAATAATCAAGTCCCGCACGTCGAACCTCTTTTTCAGTAATCTCACCAAAGCCATAAGGTTTAATAAGATGTAACGTACAATTCATAGCAAAAGCAAGCCGCCCAATCGTTCCAACATTACCTGGAATTCTTGGTTCTAATAAAACAACATTAAACATTAAAGAATTACCGTTTTATTTCCGTAAACAAAAACTTTATCTTCAAGTAGAAGTTCTAAAGCATTTGATAAAACTACCTTTTCTACATTTCGTCCAGCACGTCGCATGTCTTGCCAAGAGAAAGTATGATCTACGCGTACAACATCTTGAGAAATAATTGGACCTTCATCTAAATCATTGGTTACATAGTGAGCTGTTGCTCCAATAATTTTTACCCCTCTATGGTGTGCTTGTTTATAAGGGTTTGCTCCAATAAATGCAGGTAAGAATGAATGATGAATGTTAAGAACTTGTTTAGGGAAAGTCTCTACAAACTTAGGTGTTAAAATACGCATATACTTTGCTAACACAATGATTTCAGGATCATACTCTTTGATTTGCTCAATTACTAAATCTTCATGAGCTTCACGCTCCATACCATCAGCACTAATACAGTGATAAGGGATTCCAAACTTCTCAACTAAATCCCGTAAATAGTCATGGTTTCCTATTACGGCTTTTATATTAGCATTAATTTCACCATCAAAATATCGAATCAATAAGTCACCTAAAACATGTGACTCTTTTGTTGCTAAAATCACAACATCTTTTTTAGCTTTTGTTGTTAATTTAATAGTAGACTCATCAGGAAGTACTTCCTTAAGCTCTTTAAGTAAAATGGTTTGATTGACATCCCCAGAGATAACTGTTCTCATAAAGAATTTTTTAGTTTCATCATCAACATATTCTGAGTTTTGTTCTATATTTAAGTTATTTGCAAAAAGTACTTTAGAGATATTATAAACAAGCCCTTTTGCATCGGTAGTATCAATTAAAAGTATATATTCTTTCATTTTAATCCTGTGAGTAATGGTATATTCCAAATTTAATTCGGAATAATACCATTTTATTGATTAAATCATTTGTGAGAGTTCATCTTTATAGGCTTCCATATCAAAATCTTTCATTTTTGAAACACCTGAATCAATTGCCGCTTGTGCAACAGCTGAAGATACTTCAACAATCAGTCGTTTATCAAATGGTTTTGGAATGATATACTCTTTTGAATACCCTAAATCATCCCCAAAAATAGCTTTTACATTATCAGGTACTGGTTTCTTAGCTAAGTCAGCAATGGCATAAGCTGCTGCTTTTTTCATCTGCATATTAATTTTTTTAGCTTGAACATCTAATGCTCCTCTAAAAATAAATGGGAATCCAATGACGTTATTTACTTGATTATTAAAATCACTTCGCCCTGTTCCTACGATTGCTTTATCTCTGATTTTTAAAACATCTTCAGGGAAAAGTTCTGGTGTTGGGTTTGCTAATGCAAATACAATTGGTTCATTTGCCATAACCGCAATATGTTTTTCCGTAAATGTTCCTGGTCGAGAAAGTCCTAAAACAACATCTGCTTCTCTAAAAGCTTCTGTTTTTGTCATCGCTTCACTTACTGAAAACTCTTTTTTGTATTTATTTAAATCATCTCGTTGGTCATGAATAACTCCTTTAGAGTCACACATAATAATATTTGTTACACCAACAGCTTTATACATTCGTGCACATGAAATAGCAGCAGCACCTGCTCCTACAACGACAACTTTTAAATCCTCTAATTTTTTACCAATAATATCACACGCGTTGATTAATCCAGCAGTTGTGATAATTGCTGTTCCGTGTTGATCATCGTGCATAACAGGAATATCTAACTCATCAATAAGTTTTCTCTCTATTTCGAAACATTCTGGTGATTTAATATCTTCTAAATTGATTCCTCCAAATGTAGGAGAGATAGCTTTTACAACTTTACAAAACTCTTCAACACCATCTTCATCAACTTCGATATCAAATGAATCAATTGCAGAGAATTTTTTAAATAAAACAGATTTACCTTCCATTACAGGTTTAGATGCTAATGCACCAATATTTCCAAGTCCGAGTACAGCTGTTCCATTTGAGACGACGGCTACTAAATTTCTTTTCGCAGTATATTTAAAAGCAGTTTGTGGGTCTGCTTCAATTGCTAAACAAGGGTGTGCAACACCTGGAGTATATGCTAAAGACAAATCTCTTTGTGTTTCAAGTGCAGTTGTTGTTGCAATTCCTAATTTACCTGGTTTATTAAATTCATGATAAAATAACGCTTCTTCTTTTGTTACATTTACGCTCATAGTCCGCCTTTTAAATTTTAAGTTGCGAATTGTAACAGATTTAAACTTAATTTTAATTTGATATGATATTTATATGACATTAATCTTGATTTAAGTTAGTTTTTGACATGACTTTGACATTTTTTTGACATCAATTTTACATTTCATATTAGTCTAAAATATATAACACTATTGAGTAAGTTCAATTATTCCTGCAAAACGTCCTGTGTGTTTATCTAAACGATACGAGAAGTAAGGTTGTAAGGAACATTTTGTACAAATATCACTTATACTAATATTCTCAACCCCCATATCTAAAAGCTGTTTTTTATTAATACCTTGTAGGTCAATCAATCTATCATTAACAAACGCTTCTCCAAAAGAGTTTTTTACAATCATTGCTAACTCATTACTTACTTCATAACAACACTTTTGAATAGAAGGACCTAACAAAACAGAAATATCTTTAGGATTACACTTAAAACTACTTATCATTTTTTGAACGGTTACTTGTACAATTTTTTGAAACGTAGAGTTTCTTCCTGCATGAACAGCAGCAATAACTCCTTTGTTTTCATCCCATAGTAAAATAGGAATACAATCAGCTACCATCACCATTAAAGGCAAATTTATTTCATTAGTAATCAAACCATCACACACATCAATTAATACAGGTGAAGAAGAAGTGACAATTTCAACATTATTACCATGTACTTGATTCATATAACGTAATTTAGTACTCTCATAATTAAATTTTTCAGCAATTATTTTTCGATTTTTTTCAACATTTAAAGGGTCATCTCCTACGTGAAATGCAAGATTTCCATCATGTGATGTGGTGAAATTTTTCATTATTTTTGACATTGTAACTCTTTGCTATATCTTCATATTATAGAGATATTTTTGTATTCATTTTAATATACTCTTATTTTACTTTAGTTAAAATCGCGTACTTATAAAAGCGTATCTTTTATACAAAAGGGAATTAATGGCAGAAAATAGTGAACAAAAGTTTGTAATATTTGGTAATCCAGTTGAGCATTCAAAATCACCGCAAATGCACAATGCAGGATTTAAACACTTAGGATTTGATGCGAACTATGACAAATACTTATTAGAAGATGGAAAAAAATTAAAAAAATCATTTATATCAAATAAAATACAGGGTGCAAATATCACTGTACCACACAAAGAAGAAGCATTTAAACAAGCGGATGAAGTTCTTGGAATAGCACAAAAAATTGGTGCAGTAAATACCTATATCCTTGATAATGGAAAAGTAAAAGCGTATAACACTGATGCTCCAGGCTTTATGAAAGCGATAGAGAGTTTTGGAAAAATACAAAAAGTACTTATTATTGGTGCAGGGGGTACTGCAAAAGCACTAGCCTTTGCCTTACAAGATGCAGGAAAAGAAGTAACAGTTTTAAATCGAAGTAAAGAAAAATTAACATTTTTTAAAGAGAATGGTTTTGAGACCTACACATGGGATAGCTTTCGACTGGATAACTTTGATTTAGTTGTTAACTCTACAAGTGCCGGTTTAAAAGATGAATCTTATCCTTGTAATAAAACACAATTAGAAAATATTTTTATGAATGCAACCAATGCTTTTGACTGCATTTACGGAAAAGAGACACCTTTTTTAGCCTTGGCAAAAAAAGAGGGTCTTAAAACAAAAGATGGAGAAGATATGCTTCTATATCAAGGAGTACTTGCCTTTGAATATTTTACACAAAAAGAGGCAAACTCAACATTAACAGAAATCATGAGAAATGCTTTAAAGGAAAACAATGAAACACATTAAAAAAATATCAGATTATGCGATAGTTGGTGGTCTTGGTGCCGTTTTAGTTGTAGGACTGGTTGGTTGTGAAGACAAAGGAACTGCAGGACAACAACAAGGTCAATCAAATGCTTTTACTACTGCTAGCCAAGCTCAAGCTGCTTTTGTAGTCATCGAAGAGTTACCAAATGGTGGTTATACCATTGCAGATGAATTCCCTGCACAAAAAAATACTATCGTTTTACGAAAACCTGATGGAACGGAAAGAATTTTAACACAAGCAGAAATTGATGCACTTGTAAAAGAAGAGGCTGCTAAAATTGATGCAGGTACTTCACAACTAACCAATCCAAATCAAGAGCAGTTAAGTAATGGTGGTATGGGACTTGGTGGAGTACTTTTATCATCAATTGCAGGTGCTATGATTGGTTCATGGATTGGAAACAAACTTTTCAATAACCAAAACTACCAAAACCAACGAAAAGCAAACTACAAATCACCACAAACTTACTCAAGGAGTAAAAACAGCTTCTCAAAAGCTGCAGCAGCTAAAAAATCAAGTTCTTCAAGTAAAAAAAGTGGTTTCTTCGGAAGTAAAAGTTCAACTTCTAGTTCAAAATCTAAATTCTTTGGTGGATAATCGTGAAGTTACAAACACTTGAACCCCTAACCAATGAATATTTAGAATCTATTGGCTTTTTATGGCATACAGATGAGGACAAAACCTCTTATATAAGTAATGAAGTCCTAGAAATAAGTGAAGATGAAGCAAATGCTTACTATGAAGCTGCAAATGAATTATATGATATGTTTTGTGAAGCAGGTGAATATGTTATTGAAAATAACCTTTTTCATGATATCAATATCCCTTTTAATCTTGTTGAGCTTATAAAAACTTCATGGGAAGATGATGTACATTGGCATCTTTATGGAAGATTTGACTTTGCAGGTGGAATTGATGGTAAACCTATCAAACTAATAGAGTTTAACGCAGATACCCCAACTTCACTTTTTGAAACAGCTATTGTACAGTGGGCAATGCTTAAGAAAAATGGTTTAGAGGAAGCAAGCCAATTTAATAACCTTTATGAAGCGCTTAAAGATAACTTTAAACGTATTATTACCCTTGATAGCGATGTTGAAAAGTTTGAAGAGTACTATAAAGACTTAGGTTGGAAGATCCTTTTTAGTTCTATTTCTGGAAGTAGTGAAGATGAAAATACTACGAAACTTTTAGAGCATATTGCTTCTGAAGCTGGCTTTAACACAGACTTTGAGTATATTGATAAAGTCAACTTCAATGATGAAGGTATTTTTAAAGAAGATGAAAACTTTGAGTTTTGGTTTAAACTTATCCCATGGGAAGATATTGGTATTGATGAAGGGGAGCTAGCAACACTATTAACTGAAATCTTAAATAATAAAAAAGCGATTATTTTTAACCCTGCCTATACCTTGATGTTTCAAAGTAAAGGGTTCATGAAAATATTATGGGATTTATACCCAAATCATCCCCTACTTTTACAAACAGATTTTGAACCACTAGAATGTAAACAAGTGGAAAAAAAGTGTTTTGGGAGAGAAGGTGCAAATACTTCGATTATCAATGAAGATGGTTCAATTGATTGTGAAACTGGTGGTGAATATGATGGTCATAAATCTATTTTTCAAGAGTATGTAGAGCTTTCAACAGATGAAAACGGTGATTCCTACCAAGCAGGTGTTTTTTATGCCTATGAAGCGTGTGGATTAGGATTTAGAAAAGGTGGAAAAATTCTTAACAACATGTCCAAATTTGTAGGACACATAATTAGCGAATAGATTTCTGTGTAAATCTTCGTTAATCGATAAAAAGTTTGAGTTCATTTAAGAATTCTAAACTCCCTCAAACTTTTTATCTCGCGCCTTGATTTCCTTTGAACTCTATTCTCTAATCTAAAATTCTTTTATTTGGACAACCATTTCAAGGCAGGATTAATCTCTTCAAAAGACTTAACCTCTCCACTCATAAACCATGAGCTAACTTTTGAAACCAATCCCATCCAGTTTTTATGACTAACCACCGCAATTTTTTCAAACTCAT
>CAZIES010000083.1:8069-11625 GCA_964538295.1 uncultured Arcobacter sp.
GAAACCAATCCCATCCAGTTTTTATGACTAACCACCGCAATTTTTTCAAACTCATTACCATGTTTTAGTCCAAATTTAAAGTCATCCCAGACAGCATGCATTGTCCAGCCATCAAGTTCACTCATATCAACTAATGCTTTGATTTTTGGTTGTTTGAGTCCATGAAGAGCATTTTCAATCATAGGAACTATCATTTCATAATCTTCATGCGTTAGTTCCCCGACAACTTTAATGGATAAGTAAAACTCACTATTTACTCTTTCAATTCCCATAGATAATCCATGTCGTACACAATTCATAACCTACTCCTTTAGAAAGAAATATTTATCTAATTATAACATTGATTAAAAAAAAGAGGAATATTATGCGTAGTGTTTTTGATAAGCTTTAATAAAATCTTCAATAGGTGTTAAATCCACACTATTTGAAAGTTGTAACTCTAAATCCATCAAATAAATATCTTTTAAGTTGAACTTTTTTAGTTTAACTAAATCTTTTGACGTTGTAATAATTGAATACTCTGGATACTCTTTTAAAACCCTATCAATATCCTCTTGGATAAATTCATAATGGTCAGGAAAAGCTTCAAGTTCTGTCGTTTCTGGTAAAAAATCCAAGAGTCGATTTGGCTTTGAAATAGCAGTAAGTAAAAGGAGCTTTTGAGGAAGAATTGACATGGTCTCACCATTTAATTTATAAGTGACTCTTCGTTGAAAATCTTCACCCTCTTTTAATACCATATGTGCCATTGAGTACATCATTTTTGGTTCCCTATAACCACCACTTGGTAAACATAAAATATTTGTGGGTTCCTCTTTAGGACGTAATAAAATATCAAATTTAGCGATATTGTGTTTTGAAAAGCCATCATCAAGCAATACTAATTTACACCCTAACTCTTTAGCTTTTAAAATTCCTTTGGCTCTATCTTCACTAACAATTATTGTAGCATTTGGTAAGGTTTGAGCCAATAACATTGCTTCATCACCACTCACATCTACATTTTCTAAGATGTTACCTCGTCTACTAATAACATAAAGTCCTTTTGATTTTCTTCCATAACCTCGCAAAATTATTGCTACGTTTTCTCTGTTTTTTGCTAAAAAAATAGTAAAAGGAGTTTTCCCACTACCACCTACAATAATATTTCCAATAGAGATCACGGGTAAGCCAAAGTCAATAGGTTTTGCACTAGCTCGCTTAAAAGCAATAATTATCATATAAATAAGTGTTAAAGGAAGTAAAAGTAAAGAGATAATTCGTTGGAAAGGTGTTGGGAAGAAGAGATACTCTTCTGCCCAACTATAAAATTTTTGATTCAAATTATACCCACTCAGAGGCAATATCAATTATTTTATCACAAATATAGTTCACTTCATCATCTGTTAAACTTGGATAAATAGGAAGTGATAAAATCTGCTGATAAGAAGTTAATGCACTACCAAACTCTGTAATTTTTATGGAGTACTTTGTTTTATAATACGTTAAAAGGTGCAGTGGAATATAGTTTAATCCTGTATTAACACCCTGCTCTTTTAGTGCCCTCGCAAAAGCATCTCTATTTCGTGAAATCTTTATAATATATTGTGTAAAAATATGCTCTTCTTTATGGGTTGGAACAGCAATATGTTTTACTCCTAAAAGTCGTTCTTCATAGATTTTTGCAATCTCTTTTCTTCGTTTAATAAACTTATTTGTTTTTTGCAGTTGTGCTAGTGAGAATGCAGCATCAAGTTCTGACATATCATATTTATGTCCAATATCAACCACATCATAAATATAATCTAAGTTTCCATAGTCATCATACGTTGTTGTAACAGCGTGTGTTCTTAAAAGTCTTGCACGTGTAGCAATCTCTTCATTGTTTGTTACAATAACACCAGAATTACTAATATCTGTTCGTCCATTTGATGGATTGGTTGAAAAGATTGTCATATCTGCTCGTAATGCACCAACCGTATCATCTTTATAAGTTACTCCTAATGCTGTTGTTGCATCTTCGATTAAAATAATGCCATACTTTTCACAAATATCATAAAGTCGATCAAGATTTGGCGTTTGACCAGCAATAAAAGAGATAATTGCACCTCTAAGCTTTTTAGAGCTATTCTCTTCTAACGCTTTTTCAAATTTATTTAAATCAATATTCATATCATCAACATTAATATCAATAAAAATAGGCTCAGCATCAAAATGTCGTACTACTTCAGGAACATTAACAAACGAGTTAACTGACATCAAAATTTTATCACCACGCTTTAATTTAATTGCACTTAGTGCTAAGTGAAGTGCTGCTGTTGCATTACATGTCGCTACGGCATGTTTTGCACCAATAAAGTTAGCCATATTCTCTTCAAATTCAACTACTTTTGAACTCTCTTTATCCGCATCAAGAACCACTTCTAACTGATTTAACTCTTCTTCTCCCACCGAAGATTTATAAAATGCAATATCTCTCATTATTCACTCCATTGTATTTGTGCTATTACAGGTAATTTCCCTTTAAATGCATTGGCTTTTATTCTATACTCTAACATATCAATTAACTTCTCTTCTACACCCTCTTTAAGAAGTTCTTCTTTACCTTTACCTGCATCAACCAATTGTTTTAAAACATCATCCATTTCTTTATAAGTGTATCCAAGCTCCTCTTCATCACTTTGACCTTCCCAAAGATCTGCACTTGGTTTTTTAGTTAAAATTGCTTCAGTTACACCCAAAAACTTACCAAACTCAAATTCATCACTTTTATACATTTGTCCAATAGGATTAATTGCACAAGCAATATCACCAAAAATAGTCCCATACCCTAAAAGAATTTCACTCTTATTTGATGTTCCTACAACAAGTGATTTATCCCGTGCACTAATATCATAAAGTACTGACATACGCATACGTGCTGAAAAGTTACCTATTCGTAAACTATCTTCATCCATTTTATTTAAATAAGCATTTACCATAGGAGCTACTTCAACCACTTCATACTCAATATCAAACTTTTTACATAACTCAAAAGCATCTTCTAAAGAAGAATCACTTGAAAATTGAGATGGCATCAAAACGCCTGCCATTTTATCACCAAAAGCCTCTTTACATAAAATTGCAACAACAGCAGAATCAAGTCCACCAGAGATGCCAACAGTTACACGTTCAAGTCCAGATTTTGTAACTTCATCTTGTAAAAAAGTAATTAATTGTGCTTTAATATTTTCCCAATTCACTAAAATTATCCTTAAAATGTCAAATTAAATAATTATATCCCAACTTTTTTTGTTTTTTCATAAAGTTCATCCACAAATTCTTTAGAATGTTCTTCATAGTTAACTTTTTTATCCAATAAATTATCTTTTATCTCTTGAAGTTCCTCCAAAGAAAGATAACCTAAGTAGTTTGGATTAATCTCTACAACATCACCTTTTGCTGAAGCAATAAGGTGTTTTATCTCATCAATAATAATTTCTTTCTCTTCCATTAAGTACCTCCAACTAACTAAAATATAACTAAGGTAGTTTTAGAATTATTCTAGTGTTTTATAAAAAATTTGAAGATGTACATC
>CAZIES010000084.1:0-11381 GCA_964538295.1 uncultured Arcobacter sp.
TTTATTTCAGTATTTATTATATAGAATAACTATAAATAGATTATTGTTAACTCAATAATAAAAAGGATATAGGATGGAACTAGTAAATACGCAAAGAGCACCAGAAGCAATTGGTCCTTATTCACAAGCAGTAATTGCAAATGGTTTAGTTTATACATCAGGTCAAATTGCACTCACTCCCGATGGTGAGCTCATCGAACGAGATATTAAAATGCAAACAAAACAGGTTTTAACAAATCTGAAAAATGTTTTAGAGTCTGTTGAAAGTGGTCTTGATAGAGTGATTAAAACGACGATTTATTTAGAAAACATGGAAGACTTTGGTATTGTTAATGTGATTTATGCAGAGTATTTTGGTGATCATAAGCCTGCACGAAGTACCGTTGCAGTGAAAACCTTGCCTAAAAATGTTTTAATTGAAATCGATTGTATCGCATCAGCATACGATTATCACTAAAACTTTCTCGATGAAGAGTTTGGCTTAAAGAAAGTTTAAAGTAACTTTAGATAATATTTCGTCCCGTTAAAAGAAAAAGTTAATAAAAGATTGATAAATTAGAGGATGAGATATGTACGCAATTATTAAGTGTGGTGGTAAGCAGTATAAAGTTTCTGAAGGTGATATTTTAGATATTGATTATACTGGTCAAGCTGCAAAAGAGACTCTTGAAATCACTGACGTTTTAGCAGTAAACGATGGTGAATTAAAAACTGGTGATGCTGTATCTTCTGCGAAAGTTGAAGCTGAGGTAGTTTTAGATGGAACTGGTGTAAATAGAGCTAAGAAAGTTATCATTTACAAAAAACGAAGAAGAAAAGATTCTAAATTAAAAAGAGGTTTCAGAAGAAGCTTCACAAAAGTTAGAATTACTAAAATCGCAGCATAATTTAAGAGGAGATTGGTATGGCACATAAGAAAGGTCAAGGTTCTACACAGAATAATAGAGATTCAGCTGGTAAAAGACTTGGTGTTAAGAAGTTCGGTGGTGAAACAGTAAGAGCTGGTAACATCATTATTCGACAAAGAGGTACAAAAGTACACCCAGGTCAAAATGTTGGAATTGGTAAAGATCATACAATTTTTGCTTTAATTGATGGTGAAGTAAAATTCGAAATCAAAGATAAAAATAGAAAAAAAGTTTCAGTTTACGCTTCGTAAATCTGACTTTTAAAAGTTTTAAGAAAGGGTGTATGGCTTTGCCTACACCCTTTTTTTATTTAAATTAAATTCAGTGAAAAATTCAAAGTCAAGGTTGGTTGATTTTTGATTTTTCACTTACGTGGAGGAAAAACATGTTTATAGATAGTGTTAAATTTACAGTTTCATCAGGGAAAGGGGGACAAGGTTGTGCCTCTTTTAGACGAGAAAAATTTGTTGTAAAAGGTGGACCTGACGGAGGTGATGGTGGAAGAGGTGGTGATGTCTACTTTAAAGTAGATAACAATACTGACACCCTTTCTTGGTACAAGGGACGAAATATCTTAAAAGCTGAAAATGGTAAACAGGGTATGGGACGTAATATGACTGGTAAATCGGCTCCTGCATTAACACTTATTGTACCTCCTGGAACACAAATTATTGATGATGAGACAGGTGAAGTTTTATTGGATATGATTGAAGAAGGACAAATAGAAAAACTTCTTGAAGGTGGAAAAGGTGGCCTTGGGAATGTCCACTTTAAAAATTCAAGAAATCAACGACCAACTTATGCACAACCAGGACTTCCAGGTGAGACAAAAACAATTCGAATGGAATTAAAACTTATTGCTGATGTGGGATTAGTGGGTTATCCAAATGTAGGAAAATCAACACTTATCTCAACAACATCAAATGCAAGTCCTGAAATTGCTAACTATGAGTTTACAACATTAACTCCTAAATTAGGGGTAGTTGAAGTGGGTGAATATAACTCTTTTGTTATGGCAGATATTCCTGGAATTATTGATGGTGCGAGTGATGGAAGAGGATTAGGGTTAGAGTTTTTAAAACATATTGAACGAACAAAAACCTTACTGTTTATGATTGATATTGCTAACTATCGAACAACTATTGATCAGTTTAATGTACTTAAAGAGGAAGTGAAAAAATTCTCAAGTGAGTTAAGTGGAAGAAATTACGCTATTGCGTTAACAAAAACTGATGCTTATTATGGTGAAGATATTGAGCAAGATATTAAAGATTTTATTACTGAAATTGGTTTAGAAGTAAGTGGTTCTAATGAGTTTGGCTTTGATAAATCTATGCCATATTATGTTCAAGATTTAACTTTTGAACGTTTTGATGAGAGTAAGCCATTTTTTGTTTTACCAATCTCTTCTGTAACACATTTTAATACCAATGCAATTAGTTATGCATTGTATGAATTAATAGGACAAACAAAAAAATGAAACGAATTGTTATAAAAGTTGGAAGTGCTGTACTGCGAGAAGATAGTCTTCTGGCTGTTGAACGACTTAATAATTTAGTTGATTTAATTGCAAAATTAAAAAAAGAGAAAAAATTAGAGGTGATTTTAGTTTCATCTGGTGCAGTAGCTGCTGGAAATACCAAACTAAATTTAGATAAGACTCAAATTTTAAACCGTCAAGCATTAGCTGCTATTGGACAGCCTCTTTTAATGAAACATTATAAAAAGAGATTTAATGAGTATGGTATTAGTTGTGCTCAAATGTTACTTGTTGAAGAGGATTTTGATTCGAGAAAACGCTCTGATAATGCTAAAGAGGTGATGGAAATACTTCTTGAAAATGGCGTTGTTCCTATTTTAAATGAAAATGATGTATTAGCAAATGATGAGCTTCTTTTTGGGGACAATGATCAGTTAGCAGCCCATGCTGCTTATTTTTTTGATGCAGATATGCTAGCAATTTTATCGGATGTTGATGGTTTATATGATGATAATCCTCACACAAATGTTAATGCGCAAATGAGAAAAGTTGTGGATTATATAGATGAGTCTGAATTACAAATGAAACATACACCAAATTCAGAGTTTGCAACAGGTGGTATTGTAACAAAGTTAAAAGCAGCAAATTTTTTAATCACACGTGGTAAAAAAATGTATCTTTCTTCGGGATTTGATTTAACCAATGCTTATGATTTCTTAGTTGATGATAATCATCTAAGTGGTACAATGTTTATTCCAAAAAGAGATTAATGATGAGTAAACGTGTTCTGTTTATGGGAACTCCTGATTATGCAACGACTATTTTTAAAGCATTAATCAAAAGTAATTATGAGGTAGTTGGACTTTTTACTCAACCTGATAAACCAGTGGGAAGAAAACAGATTTTAACACCTCCACATATCAAGCAGTATTGTATTGATGAGGAAATTGATTTACCTGTTTTTCAACCTAAAAGTTTACGTAATAATGAAGAGGCTAGGCAACAAATAGTTGATTTAAAGCCTGATTTTATAATAGTTGCAGCTTATGGGCAGATTTTGCCAAAAGAGATTTTAGATATTGCTCCTTGTATTAATCTTCACGCTTCACTTCTTCCAAAATATAGAGGAGCAAGTCCCATTCAAGAAGCACTTTTAAATGATGATACGTTTACAGGTGTTACTTCAATGTTAATGGAAGAGGGACTTGATACTGGAGATATTTTAGGTTTACAGTATTTAAAGATTACTCCAACTATGGAGGTTGCAGAGGCTTTTTATGCCTTATCAGAACTTGCAGCAAGTCTTACTATTAAAACATTAGATCGTTATGAAATGATTGTTCCAAAAAAACAAAATGATAGTTTAGCCTCCTTATGTAAAAAGATAAAAAAAGAGCATGGTGAAGTTTATTTTACAAATGCTAAAAAACTTTATCAAACCTATAAAGCTTACTCTTTTTGGCCAGGAGTATTTACTCAAAGTGGATTAAAATTAAAAGAAATAAGCTTGGTTGATGAGTGTTCAAAAAATAAAGAGGCTGAAATTCTATCCATAGATGATGAGGGTGTTATTATTGGTTGTTTACAAGGTTCATTACGTATTAAAACCTTACAAGCACCATCAAAAAAAGCAGTAAATTCACTTGATTATTTACGTGGGAAACGACTAACTGAAGGCGACTGTTTAGTTTAAGTCAAAAAGCCTCTACTTTTTTCACTAATTTTGTATAAAAAGGTTATAATTAGTGTAACTCAATAAAAAGTTAGTAAATATGAATGATAATAGTGACTTAAAGCATATTTATGATGTTAGTCTTTTTAATATCGATGACTTTGATGTTTTACTCCATAAAATATTAAAACAGACACGTTCATTGATTCATGCTGAAGCTGGTACTGTTTATATTAAAGAGAATGATTATTTAACATTTAATGTCTTTCAAAATGATGCGTTGTCTTATGAAAGTATCTATAACTACTACCAAATGTTACAAGAGATTAAACTTCCTATTAGTGATGACAATATTTATCTTGCAGTTGAATCTTTTGTTTCAAAAAAAATCATTATTATTGATGATATTTATAACAATGAGCAGTATGATTTTGTTGGTGTAAAAGAGTTCGATAAACGTTTTAACTATGAAACAAAATCTTTGATTACCATTCCTCTTATTCATCCTTTAGAAAATAGTGTATTAGGGGTAATTCAACTCTTAAATAAAAAAGAGGCTGAAACTTATGTCTGTTTTGATGATAAGGATAAAGAACTTTTATCCATGGTAAGTTCATTTATTGCAATCTCCATCTCCAAAGCACAAACCGATGTTGAAAAGCTTGAGAAGCTTAATAATAAACTTCAAGAGGCAAATAGTTATTTACAAGAGCGTATTCAAATACAAATGGATGAAAATGAAAAAAAGAATGCTATAATTTTCCATCAATCAAAGTTAGTTTCTATGGGAGAAATGATTGGGAATATTGCTCACCAGTGGCGTCAACCTTTAAGTACAATTAGTACAATCTCAAGTGGCTTGAGTATTAATCTTGAAATGAATAGTTTAGACAAAGATGATGCGATAACGCAACTTCGTCATATTGTTGATACCACACAACATCTATCTCGAACAATTGATGATTTTAGAAATTTTTATAAAGTGGATAAATCAGAATCCTATTTTAATATATCAAAAACAGTACAAAAATGTCTTTCCATTTTAGAAGCTTCAATTTCAAGTAATCATATTAATGTTGTTACTTGTTATGATGAAACGTTAGAGCTTTATGGTTTGGAAAATGAGTTTATGCAAGCAGTTCTCAATGTGATTGCTAATGCTAAAGATGCTTTAGTTGAAAAGGTTGATAAAAGTGAAGAACGATATATTTTTATAGATGTAAAAAAAGAGCAAGGGTTTATTGTGTTACGTATTAAAGATAATGCAAAAGGTATTCCTGAAGAGCTTATGTCTAAAATCTTTGAACAAAACTTTACAACAAAAGAGCATGCAGGTGGTACAGGAATTGGTCTTTTTATGACTGAGCAAATTATTCATAACCACATGGAAGCCTCTCTTGATGTGTTTAACAGTGATTATGAATATAATAATCAAGCATATCGTGGAGCAGAGTTTGTTTTTATTTTTAAAAACTAAGCTAGAAAATAATAAAAACCTGTAACACTTGCTAATGAAATAAGCACACCAAGAACTAGCGAGTTTACAGCTAATCTCTCATCAAGTCCCCCTTGAATAGCTAAAATAACTGCTGTTGTCATTGGTGGCATAGCTACTTCTAGAATGGTTACTTTTGTCCATGTCTCATCAAGGTTATAAAAGAGTAAAAATGCACCCATTACAATAACTGGAACAATAAACATTTTAATACTTAATAGCATGGTAGTTGTCTTAAACTTATAAAAGATATTTTTTAATTCAAGCTTCATTCCAATAGCAATCATAGCTAAAGGTACAAGCGTTGCTCCAATAACATCGGCTGTATTCATTATAAAGACAGGTATTTCAAAAGGTTTAAGTGCAATGGTAATAAAGAACATAATAATAGGTGGAAAAAAGATTACTTTTTTCCCTATAGCTTTAAAATTAACATGTTCTCCACTTCCCCAGTTAATAATCACTGTTCCAAGTGATACAACAATAAGAAAAGAACCAAATAAATCATAAATAAGTGCGTAAACAACATAATCTTGTCCATAAAATGCATCAATATATGAGAATCCTATAAAGGAGGTATTACCAAAAGTCCCTACCACCATGAAGGTTGCTAAAGTTTTTTTATCAAATTTTGCAAGTTTTCCCACAATATAAGTTAATAAGAGATTGGCTAGGATAATGGTGTTAAACATCATAACTAAATTAAATGTTCGCAGATCAATAGTGAGTGGATG
This sequence comes from uncultured Arcobacter sp., assembly GCA_964538295.1. GTDB lineage: Bacteria > Campylobacterota > Campylobacteria > Campylobacterales > Arcobacteraceae > Arcobacter_A. The sequence goes on from CAZIES010000084.1 coordinate 6,290, forward strand.
GATTTTTAAAAATACCATTGCTGGTAATGAAAAGTAGATAACAAAGTCAACAAGTGCTTGAGAGTTATCTTTAATAAAAAGTTTGAAAAAATATCCAATAGCTAAGTACAGAGCAATGGGTAAAACTGGGTCTAACAAAATAATCCTTTTTAAAAAGTATGCTATTATATAAAAATAGTATTAATAAGGAATAATGTATAATCTTTCCATGAAAATTATAAGATTAGATGAAGTAGATTCTACCCATACGTATTTAAAAGAGTACCTTCTACATAATGAGATAAATGAGTTGATTTGTATTGTAACGGATATGCAAACCAATGGAATAGGAAGTAGAGGAAATAGTTGGAGTGGAGATAAAGGAAATCTTTTTTTCTCTTTTGCAATTAAGAAAGAGAACTTGCCAAAGGATCTTCCTTTACAAAGTATTTCAATTTATTTTTCTTTTATTTTAAAGCTTGTTCTCAATAAGTTAAGTTCGAAAGTATGGTTAAAGTGGCCTAATGATTTTTATATTAATGATAAGAAAATAGGGGGCACAATCACAACGGCAACGAAAGATGTTATTCTTTGTGGAATAGGACTTAATATGGTCTCAAACTGCCAAGAATACGGGCTTTTAGATATTGATATTGAACAAGATAAACTCTTAAATTCTTATTTAGAAAATATTGAAAAAAAGTTGTCTTGGCAGGATATTTTTAGTGAATATGTGATAGAATTCCAAAGAAGTAAAAAATTCCAAGCAACAATCCATGGTAAAAAAGTCTCATTAGAAGAAGCAAAGCTTAATAATGATGGCTCTATAGAAATAAATAATGAAAAGGTGTTTAGTCTAAGATGACAACTGAAGTAATATCAATCGCAAATCAAAAAGGTGGAGTTGGAAAAACAACTACCGCTGTAAATTTAAGTGCTGCTTTAGCACTTCAAGGTAAAAAAGTTCTTTTAATTGATGCAGACCCACAAGCAAATGCAACAACTTCTTTAGGATTTCACAGAGATACCTATGAGTATAATATTTACCACGTAATGCTAGGAACAAAAGAGTTAAATGAAATTATATTAGATTCTGAGATTGAAAATTTAAAAGTTGCACCTTCAAATATTGGCTTAGTTGGAATTGAAAAAGAGTTTTATAAAAATAATAACACTGATAGAGAGTTAGTTTTAAAACGAAAAATTGACCCAATTAGAAAAGATTTTGATTATATTATTATTGACTCACCACCAGCACTTGGACCCATTACCATTAATACTTTAAGTGCATCAAATTCTGTACTTATTCCTATTCAGTGTGAATTCTTTGCTTTAGAAGGTTTAGCACAATTATTAAATACAATCAAATTAGTCAAGCAGACAATTAATAGACAACTAGAGATTAAAGGTTTCTTACCTACAATGTATAGTGGTCAAAACAATTTATCAAAGCAGGTGTTTGCTGACTTGGCTCAACACTTTGAAAATAAACTGTTTAAAATTGATGATAAATCATATGTGGTAATTCCACGAAATATTAAACTAGCAGAAGCACCAAGTTTTGGAAAACCAATCATGCATTATGATGGTGGTGCTATTGGAACAAAAGCATATACAAATTTAGCAAAAGCAATAGCAGGATAACATATGGCAAAAGGTATGGCATTAGGAAGAGGATTAGGGGAGCTTCTTGGTGAAGTTGAGACTGCGTATGAGAATTCAACACCAACATCAAATGCTGGTGTTGCAGAGATTGATGTTAATATTATTGTTCCAAATCCAAATCAACCTCGTAAAATATTTGATGAAGAGAAACTACAAGAGTTGTCTCAGTCAATTCAAAAGCATGGATTATTACAGCCTGTTACAGTAGTAGAAGATGGTGACGGTGGTTATATTTTAGTTGCAGGTGAGCGACGACTTCGTGCTCATAAAATGGCTGGAATGCCAACGATTAAAGCTATTATTACTAATATTGAAGAGCTTCAACTTCGAGAAATTGCTTTAATTGAGAATATTCAAAGAGATGATTTAAATATTATTGAATTAGCTTATTCTTATGCACAACTTTTGAACGAACACTCTTTAACTCACGATGATTTATCTCAGAAGGTTTTTAAAAGCCGAAGCTCTATTACTAATACGTTGAGACTTTTACAACTTTCGCCCTATGTACAACAAATGCTCGCAAATGAAAAGATTTCTGCAGGTCATGGGAAAATTATGTTAGGACTTTCTGAAGATGACCAGAAAAAAGTAGCTGATTCAATTGTAGGGCAAAAACTTTCAGTTCGTGAAACAGAACAGCTAGTTAAACAGATGAAAGCAACGCCTGAAAAGAAAGCTAAAAAACTCAAAACAAAACAAGAAAAATTTGATTTTGAACCGATACAAAATGTAATAGACTTATTAGGGGCACTTGATTTAAAAGTAAAAGCCGAAAAGAATTATATTAAGATAGAAATCACCTCTCAAGACGATATTGACAGAATATCAAATACCTTTAGTAACACTTTATAAAATTTCTCATAAAACAAATATCATTTAAACTGACTTTTTATATCTTTTAGATAAAATTAGTCAGTTTTAGTCAAACTAAACTGTAAAAAATATGGAGGAATGAATGTTAGACATAAGTCCTGTGTTATTGCTTAGTTCAGCGGTGCTTTTTCTACTAGTACTTGCTAGACTAAACAGTTGTCTATTTAAACCTCTACTTAAGCATATGGATGATAGAGCTGAATCTATTAAGAGAGATTTAGAGAATGCAAAGTCAAACACTGCTGATGTAGATGGAATGTTGGCTGAAGCAAATGATGTAATTGCTGCTGCAAAGAAAGAAGCGGCTGCAATTAGAGAGAAAGCTTACAATGAAGCTAAAGAGGTTGCAGAGGGTAAACTTGCTGCTGCTAAATCTGATGTAGAGGCGAAATATGATGCCTTTGCAAAAGAGTTAGACGCAGAAACTGCAGCACTTAAAGATTCATTAGTAGCTTCAATGCCTCAGTTTAACGAGAGCTTAAAAGCTAAGCTTAGCTCAATATAAGGGAGAGATGGTGAAGAAATTATTATTACTTGCATTTGTATTATCTCCTTTAGCATTATTTGCTAGTGAAGGTGCGGAAACGAATTACGATATAGTTCAAAGAACCGTTAACTTTGTAATTTTTGCTGGTATTTTATGGTACTTACTTGCTGATAAAATTAAAGCATTTTTTGCTGGAAGAAGTTTAGATATTCAAGCTGAACTTGATAAAGTTCAAGATACTTTAAAAGCGTCAACTCAAAAAGTTGAAGATGCACAAGCAAAACTTGATGAAGCTAAGAAACTAGCAACAGAGATTGTTGAAGGTGCAAAAGCTGATATCGATGCTGTAAAAGCAAAAGTTTCTGAATCTGTTGACTCAGAAATTGCTCATTTAAGTAAAAACTTCGATGATAAAATCGCAGTTGAAACTCGAAAAGCAAAAAAAGAAGTAGTTGAGCAAGTTCTTGAAGAGCTACTTAAATCAGACAATATTGCTTTATCTGAAGAAGAATTAGCAAATATCGTATTGAAGAAGGTGGCGTAATGAAAGACTTAATCGCAAAAAGATATGTTAAAGCTTTATTAGAGGGTAGAGATGTTGAGTCATCTGTTGCTATTGGTAAAGAATTAGCGGAGATTTCATCAGCATATTCTGATGACAAATTTGTTGCTATTATCTCTTCATCTGAAGTGACTGATAGTAAAAAAGTTGAACTTATTAACTCTTTAGTTGATGGTTGCTCTGAAACAACTACGAATTTAATTAAGTTACTTGGTAGTAACAAAAGACTAGATATTATCCCATTTATTGACAAAGAGTTACAGACTCAAATAGCTGTTTTAAATAACATCTATACGGGTGTCGTATACACAAACAATGAATTAGGAAGTGAATATATCACTTCTATTGAGGAAAAGTTTAGTAAGAAATTTGATGTTAACTTAACGTTAACTCAAAATGTATGTGATTATGATGGTATTAAAGTTGATATTGACGGACTTGGTGTTGAAATTAGTTTTTCTAAAGAGAGACTTAAGTCACAAATGATTAATCATATTTTAAAAGCAGTTTAGAACTTATAAAGGAGAAATTGAATGGGTGCAAAGATTCAAGCAGATGAAATCAGTTCTATTATTAAAGAAAGAATTGATAACTTTGAATTAAATGTAGATGTAAATGAAACTGGTAAGATCATCTCTTTCGCAGATGGTATTGCTCAAGTTTACGGTCTAAAAAATGTTATGGCCGGAGAGATTGTAGAGTTTGAAAATGGTGAGAAAGGTCTTGCGTCAAACTTAGAAGAGTCTTCTGTTGGTGTTGTTGTACTTGGATCAGGAAATGGTCTAAGAGAGGGTTCTTCTTGTAAGAGACTTGGTAAATTACTTGAAACTCCAGTAGGTGAGGGTATGGTTGGAAGAGTTGTTAATGCTCTTGGTGAACCTGTAGATGGAAAAGGTGTTATTGAATCAGCTGAATCTAGATTCGTTGAAGAAAAAGCTCCTGGAATCATGGCAAGAAAATCTGTACATGAGCCATTACAAACTGGTATTAAAGCAATTGATGCACTTGTTCCAATCGGAAGAGGGCAAAGAGAGCTTATTATTGGAGATAGACAAACTGGTAAAACGACTGTTGCTATTGATACAATTCTTAACCAAAAAGGTGAAGATGTAATTTGTATTTATGTTGCAATTGGTCAAAAATCTTCTTCTGTTGCTTCTGTTGTTAGAACTTTAGAAGATGGTGGAGCTATGGATTACACTATCGTTGTTAACGCTGGTGCTTCTGATTCTTCAGCTTTACAATTCTTAGCACCATATACAGGTGTTACTATTGGTGAGTACTTCAGAGATAATGGTAAACATGCCTTAATTATCTATGATGATTTATCAAAACATGCGGTTGCATATAGAGAGATGTCTTTATTATTACGAAGACCTCCAGGTCGAGAGGCATTCCCAGGGGATGTATTCTATCTACACTCAAGATTATTAGAAAGAGCTGCGAAGTTATCTGATGATTTAGGTGCTGGTTCTATGACTGCATTACCAATTATTGAGACTCAAGCGGGTGACGTTGCGGCG
>CAZIES010000085.1:0-8848 GCA_964538295.1 uncultured Arcobacter sp.
AAAGATTTTATTACAAATAATAAATTAGATACCTCCTCTTTAGTAAAAGCTTTGGAGCTTATTGAAAGTGCACGATATATTTTAATTGTTACTCATGTTAGTCCCGATCCTGATACTGTCTCTTCAGCGTTAGCATTAGCAAATTATTTTAGGGAAAATCGTATTAATCATAAAGTATTTAATGTTAAAGTAAGTGATATTCCTCAACGATTAAATTTTTTAGCAGGGTGTGAAAAAATAGTTGAGCAGTTTCCTAAAGCTTATGATTTGATTATTACGGTTGATTGCGGAAATAAATCAAGAGTTGGGTTTGAATTACCTAAGGGAGTTCCTGTACTTAATATTGATCATCATAAATCTAATGATAATTTTGGAACAGTGAACTTAGTTGATTTTAATAAAGCTGCAACGGCAGAAGTGATTTATGACTTTTTTAGATTTAATGGACTTTACATCACAAAAGAGACCGCAGAGTGTTTATATGTAGGAATCTATGAAGATTCTATTGCTTTTACAACGCCACGATGTGATGAGTTTACCTATGAAAAGATTAATTTTTTAGTTAAGTGCGGTGCAGATCCCTCATATATTGCACAAAAGTTAAAACAGCGAGAATCTTTGGCAAAATTTAGAATCTTGCCTAAAATTTTTGATAGTTTAGAACTGCATAAAGAGGGTAAAGTTGCAACAATTTATTGTCTTCAAGAGTGGTTTGAGCAAACAGGTGCCTTGGTTCATGAAACTGAGATTGCTTTGGATATGATTTTGAATATGAAAGTAGTTAAAATTGCTATGTATTTTCGTATTCAAAATGGAAAAACCAGAGTCTCATTACGATCAAAGCAAAAAATTGATGTCTCTAAGATTGCTGCATCTTTTCATGGTGGAGGGCACTTAAACGCTGCAGGTTGTAGTGTGGATACACTCGATATTTTTGAAGCAAAAGAAAAAGTATTAAAGGAAGTTTTTGAAACGAGGAAATAGTAGTTTTATAAAAGTGTTATTGTCACTTATTTTGGTTGTAGTGATTGCCGGAACAGCATTTGTTTATGTCTCTCCACAGTTTGAAAAAAATTCTCCTGTTGTTGAGTTTAAAGATAACATTTATTGGAATTTACATGATAAGTTACCTATGAAACTTTTGGATGATAGTGGAATAAAATATTATAAAATAACATTTAAAGATGGTAACAGTGAAAAAGTTTTAAAACATGAAATCTTAGCAAAACCAGAAAAAAGTATTGAGTTAGAATTAGCAGCACCTAAACTAAATATGTTTTTTAAAAGTAATGAAATATCAATTATTGTTGAAGCCATTGATAATAGTAAATGGAACTTTTTTGATGGAAATAAAACGGTTAGTCGTTATCAAATTAATATTGATAAAAAACCTCCTGTAGTGGATATTATCTCTAATAGTTATGCTATACGACGTGGTGGTAGTGCTATTGTTATTGTTAAAATTGAAGATGAAAACTTAAAAGATGCTTATCTCTCCTTTTCTAAAAAAGAGCGTTTTGAATTAATCCCTTTTTATAAAGAGAACTACTATATGGCATTGATTGGTTGGCCAGTAACCTTAAGTGAGTTTGATGGGGCTAATGTTGTTGCTATGGATAAGGCGAATAACTTTTCACAAACAAAAGTTCCTTTATACATTAGACCACTTAAAATGAGAAAATCAAACATTAAAATTTCAGACTCCTTTATAAAGAATGTAAGTACGAAGGTAATTGAACAAAGTTTAGAGACTATTCCTGAATCCCTTGTAGAAGCATTTGTAAAACAAAATGATAAAATTCGAGCTAAGAATGTAGCAACAATACGACGAGTCTCTTCTGATTATATGAATAAAGACAGAGTTGACAGTTTTGATATAAAAACATTTAAACGTCTTAAAAATGCTTCAACAGCTGGTTATTTTGGTCAACAAAGACATTATTATCATAATCGTAAAAAAATAGATGAAGCATGGCACTTAGGTATGGATTGGGCAAGTGTAAAACGTGCTGATATTAAAACAAGTAATAGTGGGGTCGTTATTTTTAATGATTATTTAGGAATTTATGGAAATACGATTATAATAGATCATGGATATGGTTTGCAAACACTTTACGCACATACAAGTGCTTCAAGTGTTAATGTGGGTGATAATGTTACTTCAAATCAAAAGATTGGAAACACAGGAACGACGGGTGCAGTTTTAGGAGATCATCTACATTTTGGTGTATTAATTCAAGGGATTGAAGTAAACCCTTTAGAGTGGATGGATAAAAACTGGATAAAAACACGTATCGTAGATATTATTAACGATGCAAAAGAGGTTATTGATAACAAATGAAACAAAGAACGATAGCAAAACCCGTTGAAATAGTAGGAATTGGACTTCATAAAGGAGTTCCTGTTAAGATGCGTCTTGAACCCCTTGGCGCTAATGAAGGTATCATCTTTTATCGAAGTGATGAAGCTTTATCTATTCCACTTAAAATAGAGAATGTGGTTGATACTAAAATGGCAACAGTGATTGGTAAAAATGGAGTGGTTATTTCTACAATTGAGCACCTTTTATCTGCGGTATATGCCTATGGTATTGATAATTTAAGAGTGGTGATTGATAATGATGAAGTACCTGTTCTTGATGGAAGTTCTTCAGGATACTGTATGCTTATTGATGAGGTAGGCATAAAAGAGCTTAATGCTTCAAAAAAGGCGATAAAAGTTAAACGTGAGGTTGAAGTAACAACTGAAGATGGTAAAAGAGTCTGTTTAAAACCCTCTCAAAATCATATTATTTATGATTTTTCAATTGATTTTGATAATCCAGTCATTGGGGAACAATCCTATCATTTTGATTACTCTATTGATGAGTATAAGGAGAGTATTAGTAGAGCCCGAACTTTTGGGTTTTTACATGAGGTACAATATTTGAGAAGTATTGGTTTAGCCCAAGGTGGAAGTTTAGAAAATGCTATTGTTGTTGATAATGATAAAGTTTTAAATCCTGAAGGTCTGCGTTATGACAACGAGTTTGTGAGGCATAAAATTTTAGATGCTATTGGCGATATGGCACTGTTAGGCTATACTTTAATTGGTGAATATGATGCCCATGCAGGAAGTCATCACCTTAATCATCTGTTAACTAAAAAGTTGTACGAATCAGAAGAAAACTATGAAATTATAGATTTAGAACAAGCAGCAGTTGAGTCACATGTTTTTGAAAAAGCATATGCAACGGCTCATGCAATTTAGGAATTAAATGATTGATATCTTAGTCATCTCTATTAGTACGCCTGTTAAAATAGCTCTTTATAACAAAAACGTTTTAGTAGAAACTTATGAAATAGATGGTAAAACTTCAGATGAATTACCAAAGTTGTTTAAAACAGTGACCGCAAAATATGAAATAAATCGAATATTTTATGTGAACGCTCCTGGTTCATATATGGCAATTAAAGTAGCATATGTATTTTTAAAGACGATTAGTATTACAAAAGCGTTACCTTTTTTTGCAACCAGTGGATTTTATTTTAATAATAATAGCCCAATAAAAGCATTGGGAAAAAAATATTTTATACAAAAAAATGGTGAAACAGTTATTGATTTTATTGATGAATCAACAAAACTAGATGAGTTTAAAGTTCCTCAAACCTTAGATGAAACAATCTTTAGTGAGGATACTTTACCTATTTATAATTTACCAGCAGTTTAGATAAAGAAGGAAAATGAGTGAAAGTTAGCGTTCCAGCAACAAGTGCAAATTTAGGACCAGGTTTTGATACACTTGGACTTGCGATAAAAGTTAAAAATCAAGTTATTATTAAACCTTCGAAGTTTCATAGTGTCTCTTTAAAAGGTGAGGGTGCTAATAATCCTATCTTAAAAGATAACAATATGTTTATTGCAATTTTTAATGATTTTTACAACAATATTAGTCATAAAAAACGTTTTTTTAGATTTGAATTTGAAAATCAAATTCCACTTTCACGTGGACTAGGAAGTTCATCGGCTGTTATTGTCAGTGCTATTGCATCTGCATATGCTATTGAGGGAATAGAGTTACCTAAACAAAAACTACTTAATCTTGCCCTTGCTTATGAGTCTCACCCTGATAATATTACACCAGCAGTTATGGGTGGATTTAATGTAGCAACTGTACAAGATAATGAAGTTAATTTTATTAAAAAATCTATTCCTAAAACCCTAAGTGCGGTAATTGTTGTACCAAATCGACCAATATCAACACAACTTTCTCGAAAAACACTCCCTTTTAAGTATTCTAAAGAGGATGCGATTTTTAATATTTCTCACTCCTCACTGTTAACAGCATGTTTTATGACCGAAAATTGGGATATGCTTCGAACAGCATCATTGGATAAATTTCATCAAAAGTATCGAATGAAACAGATGCCAGAGCTTTTTGAAGTACAAAAGACATCACTACGAGCAGGTGCATTAATGAGTACACTTTCTGGTTCTGGTTCAACACTTTTTTCAATGTGTTATGCTGAAGATGCTAAGAAAATTGAGACAAAACTTAGAGAGAAGTTTCCTCATTTTAAAGTTTTTATTTCTGGTTTTGATAATTATGGTGTTAGGGTAGAAAATTAACATTTTAGTTAATTAAGTAAGGTTTAGGTATAATCTTGGCTAATTTAAAAAAACCTCTTCGAATGTGTGTTGTTTGTAGAGGCAGACTCGAAAAAGATAATCTACTGCGTTTAAGATGTGAAAATAAAAAACTTGTACCATTTAATGGTTATGGTAGAAGTTTTTATATTTGTTATAAATGCTTAGACGAAAATCTTGAAGGCAATGCAAAGAGAATAGAAAGAGCACTGTGTAAAGAGTGTAAAAATAAAGATGAGTACATTGTACAACTTAAGGAGATATTAACATATGTCAGATAATGTTAGAGTATATGAAATTGCTGAGGAAGCAGGTGCATCAAGCACTGAAGTAATCACAAAAGCTAAAGATTTGGGAATTGAACTAAAATCACCTCAAAGTGCAGTTTCATTTGAAGATGCAGAAGAAATAGCTAATTATATAATGACGGGGAAAAGTGCAAAGTTAGCTAAAAAACCTGCACCTAAAAAAGTTAAAAAAATAGTCAAAAAAGAAGAAAAGGTTGAAGAGAAAGTTGAAGCTCAGCCTGTTCAAAAACAAGAGGTGAAAAAGGAAGAGCCTAAACCTGTTGTTGAACCAAAGACTGTAGAAGCAACAAAAAAAGAAGAAGTTAACCCTGCTGTTGAAGAAAAACCAGTAGAAAAGAAAGAGCCAGCGCCAGTTGAGACAAAAGAAGTTATTGAAAATGACGCTCCTGTTAAAAAAATTGTTCCAAAGCGACGTGGTTTAAAAATTATTAAGAAGAAAAAACCTCGAATAGAGACTCCTACTGTTGATACAACCTCTTCTGAAGCTCAGCCTAAAAAGCAGATGAAATCTTTAAGTGAAATTCTTGGAAGTAGCAATAACCTAGATACTGCCTCAGATGTAAAGCAAGAGAGTAGACCAGCACCAAAACCAAAATCACAAAAGAAAAAGACAGCAGCTAAAGCACATGAACATGGAAAAGTTTTAGATATTGCTGCAGATAAACAAGAGTTTAAAAACTCTGATGACTCTTTATTAGGAGAAGAGGTTGTTTTATTAGATATGGATTTACAAGATACTTCAAAGCTTTTTGAAGATGAATCAAAAAAACAGCAACAAATTAGAACAACAAAACCATCTGCTTTTGGAAATAGACCACAAGGTTTAAAAAGAAAGAAAAGAAAGAAAAGAGTAAGACGAGAAATAGAAGAGGTAGAAATCACTGAAGTTTCAATTCCTGAAGATGTACGGGTATATGAGTTTGCTGAAGCGTGTGGTAAATCACCAGCAGAAGTTATTACGGTACTTTTTGGTCTTGGTATGATGGTGACCAAAAATGACTTCTTAAAACAAGATGAGCTTGAAATTCTTGGTGAAGAGTTTGGTATTGAAGTTACGGTTAAAGATGCGTTAGAAGATGTTAATTATGTTGATGATTACCAAGATGAAGAGATTGACGAAACTAATTTTGTGACACGACCTCCAGTTGTTACAATTATGGGACACGTAGATCATGGTAAAACGTCACTTTTAGATAAAATTAGAAGTGCAAAAGTTGCCGCAGGTGAAGCAGGTGGAATTACACAGCATATTTCAGCATATACAATTGAGCAAAATGGTGAGAAAATCACATTTGTAGATACTCCAGGTCACGCAGCATTCTCAGAAATGCGTTCAAGAGGTGCTAGTGTAACTGATATTGTAATTATCGTTGTCGCAGCAGATGATGGTGTTAAACCACAAACTGAAGAGGTTATCTCACATGCAAAAGCTTCAGGTTGTCCAATTATTGTTGCTGTAAATAAAATCGATAAAGAAGCAGCTAATGTTGATATGGTTAAGTCACAAATGGCTGAAAGAGAAATGACTCCAGTTGATTGGGGTGGAGATATCGAATTTATTGGTGTTTCTGCAATGACAGGTGAAGGTATTGATGACTTATTAGAAAATATTTTACTTCAATCAGAAATGCTTGAACTTAAAGCTGACCCAGAAGCAAAAGCAAAATCAACAGTTGTTGAAGCCTCTTTAGAAAAAGGTCGAGGACCAGTTGCAACAGTTATTGTTCAAAATGGTATCTTAAAAGTTGGTGACAACATTGTTTGTGATACAACATACGGTAGAGTTAAAGCAATTACGAATGATATGGGTAAACCAGTAAAACAGTTAGGTCTTTCTGAAACTGGAAATGTTTTAGGACTTAATGATGTTCCAACTTCAGGTTCTTTTTTAGTAGCTCAAGAGAGTGAAAAAGAGGCTCGTGAAATTGCTACAACAAGAGCAGAACACGCAAGAGCAAAAGAGTTATCTAAATCAACTAAAGTTTCACTTGAAGAGATGAGTGGATTAATTGCAGAAGGTAAAATTAAATCACTCCCTGTAATTATTAAAACTGATGTTGGTGGATCACTTGAGGCAATTAAAGGTTCATTAGAAAAAATTGCCAATGAGGAAGTTAAAGTAAAAGTTATCCATGCGGCAGTTGGTGGAATTACTGAGTCTGACCTAGTACTTGCAAGTGCTTCTGAAGGGTGTATTATCCTAGGGTTTAACGTACGACCTACAGGTTCGGTTAAACAAAAAGCTAAAGCTGATGGCGTTACTATTAATACTTACTCTATTATCTATGACTTAATTGATGATATTAAAGATGCTCTTTCTGGTATGATGAGTGCAGTTATTAGAGAAGAAAACACAGGACAAGCAGAAGTTCGAGATACTTTCGTTGTGCCAAAAATTGGTACAGTTGCAGGATGTCTTGTAAGTGATGGTAAAGTTGTTCGAGGTGGACATGCACGTATTATTCGAGATGGTGTTGTAACCTATACAGGTAAAATTTCATCACTTAAACGATTTAAAGATGATGTTAAAGAAGTGGCAAACGGATACGAGTGTGGTATTATGTTTGAAAAATTCAATGATATTAAAGTGGGTGACTTTATTGAGACATTCATTCAAATTGAAGAAAAAGTACATATTGACGACTAGGCTATAGTTTGAAAAGTGTAAATTTACAACGAACAGAGTCATTACTCATGGAACTTATTCCTGAGGCTCTGGCTACGTTAAATGATAATCGAATTAATAATTTAGCAGTAACTGAAGTCAACTGTAAAAATGGTAAATATGATGCTATTGTTTACTATGATGGTACTGATTTTACAAAAGAAGAACACAAGGTTTTAAATAACCTTCTTAATAAAGCGAATGGACAAATCAAATCATACTGTTTGAGTGCAACAGGTTGGTACAAGTGTCCAAATTTTAAATTTAAAGCTGACGATAAACTAGAAGAGTCAATGCATATAGAGGCTCTTTTTGACCAAATAAAGAAAAAAGACTAGAAGAAACAACTCGTTGTTTCCTTTAGGATTTGTGCAGGTGTGGATTCACTTGCGTTCATGCTACTTTTAGTGAGAATTTATTTCTCACGCTCTTCATAGCGTAGTCTTGTGACGAACGAAGTGAAGGCAAAAAAGTAGACAGAGAATTTAATAGGTCCCTTAGAAAATGGGACATTTTATAAGGATAATTGATGAATTTAGAAGAATCAATTGAAATGACTTTAAAAGGTTGTGGTGTTGAACTTTATGATCTTGTAAGTACAAAAGAGAATGATACAAATATTTTTAGAGTATTTATCACCAGTCCTGATGGAATAAATCTTGACAAATGTGCTGAAGTTTCACGTTTGATTTCTCCAATTTTGGATATTGATGAACCAATGATGGGTAAATATAATTTAGAAGTAAGCTCACCAGGAATTGAAAGAAAATTAAAAAAAGTACAACATTATAAAGGCTCAATTGGTGAGAAAGTTCGTATTAAGGACTTTGATAAAAACATAGTCAAAGGTAAACTTCTTAGTGCAGATGATAATGAAATCAAAGTCGAAACAGAACATGGGGTTGAGATTATCTCTTATGATGAGATTTCTGCAGCTTCAACCTATTATGAATGGTAAAATAAAAAATTAAAATAGAAAAAAGGAAGTTGGTTTTCAACTTCCTTTTTTTATCATTAAAAAAAGGGTAAAAATGAAAATTGATGATAGCTTTTATATGCGTTTAGCACTTGATGAGGCGTGGAAATATCAACTTTTAACCTATCCTAATCCTGCTGTTGGTTGTGTGGTTGTTAAAAATGGTGAACTTCTTGCTATTGAAGCGCATAAAGAAGCAGGACAACCCCATGCTGAAGTCAATGCTTTAAAAGCAGCTTTTTTAAAAAAACATCCTAATGATAGGCTCAAAAC
>CAZIES010000085.1:8948-11334 GCA_964538295.1 uncultured Arcobacter sp.
TTATATCCTTTTATTAAATGGAGTAGTGGTACATTTATTTTCTATAAAATGGCACAAACTTTAAATGGCTCTATTGATGGACAGATATCTTCGAATCATGCCAAAGCATATGTGCATACCCTAAGAGATAAAATTGATTGTATGGCAATTGGTGGAAATACAATTAGAACTGATCGACCAACGTTAGATGCCCGCTATGTAGCTGGAATTGCTCCTGATATTTTTATATACAGTCAAAATAAAATTTTTGATAAGAATATCCCTTTATTTAATATACCAAATCGTAAAGTAATTATTAGTGATGACCTGTTTAAACTACTTGACTATAAGTTTGTGATGGTTGAGGGAGTTTATAACCTTATGGATATTCTTAAAGAGCGAATAGATTATATTGTACTTTTAGTTAGTCCAAAAGTAAAAAAAGGAGTTAATGCTCTAAATGAAATAGATATGGATTTTGAGATTATCCATGAAAACTATGTAGGAAAAGAGAAAATAGTTTTTTTAAAAAGAATTAAAGCTTAAAGATTAAAAAAGCAATAACTTGATTTATTTATATTGAAGTAGTATTATTAGATATGCCTTTATGATAAAGGAGTAAATATGCGACGACTACTTTTACTTTTTTTATGGCTTTTATTTACACTAAATTTAAGTGCTAATAATATACTGCATATTAAAATAGCCAATGCAATATCCCCCGCAACCTCAATGTACCTTAATGATGCTTTCTTTGAAGCAAAAAAAATAGATGCTAAATTAATGTTTATTGAACTAGATACTCCTGGTGGATTAGTAACAACAACACGAGAAATGGTTCAAAAAATTCTTAATAGCCATATACCTGTAGTGATGTATGTATCCCCTAAAGGCTCTCGAGCAGCAAGTGCTGGTACTTTTTTAATGTATGCATCTCATATAGCGGCAATGGCACCAGGTACAAATATAGGTGCTGCAACACCTGTTAATCTTATGCCACAGCAACCAGATAAAACTTCTAAAAAAGAGCAACAAGAACAAAAAAGTGAGAGCTTAGAGAAAACAAAAAATGCTATGGAAAAGAAAGTGATTAATGATACGGTAGCGTATATCAAAAGTCTAGCAGAACTTAGAGGTCGAAATATTGATTGGGCAATAGAAGCGGTAAAAGAAGGAAAAAGTCTATCTGCAAATGAAGCCTTAGAAAAAAATGTGGTTGATTTTGTAGTTAATGACGTACCAACACTTCTAAAAAGCATTGATGGCAAAAGTGTTAATGTCAATGGTGAAGAAGTAATAATTGATACTAAGACCTACACCTTAGTTTTATACGAAGGTACATGGAAAACAAACTTTTTACAACATATATCAAATCCTAATATAGCGTATATGTTTTTACTACTTGCCATGTATGGAATACTTTTTGAGATGATGAATCCAGGTTCTATTTTTCCTGGCGTGATTGGTGCAGTTGCAGCCTTAGTAGCCCTATATGCACTCAATATTTTACCCTTTAATTATGTTGGTTTGTTACTTATTGGTTTAGGTATTGCCTTGATGCTTGCAGAAGTAACCGTAGCAGGGTTTGGCATATTAGGCATCGGTGGTGTAGTTGCTTTTGCCTTTGGTTCATTGCTTCTATTTGATGAAGAGACCTTAGGTGTTGGATTATCATTTCCATTAGTTATTGCCTTTAGTTTAGTCTCATTTGGATTTTTTAGTTATCTATTGAGTTTTTTGATACGAAGTAGAAAAGAAAAATCAGTTGTTGGTATCAGCAATTTAGAAGGCTTAAGTGCAAAAGTAATATCAATAGATGGATATCACTACAAAGTAGAGTGTAATGCAGAGATTTGGAATGCTAATAGTGATGAAAAATTAAATATTGGTGATGAAGTTATTGTAGAAAAAGTAAGTGGTTTAAACATGAAAGTAAGGAGTACAAAATGATTAGTTATACATTACTATATATAGGCGTATTTGTTTTAGTTATCTTAGCTGCATCAATTAGAATTTTACGAGAGTATGAAAGAGGAGTTGTTTTTACACTCGGGCGATTCACAGGGGTAAAAGGTCCTGGACTTATTATTATCATTCCAGTAGTTCAACAGTTAGTTCGTGTTGATTTAAGAACAGTTGTGCTAGATGTACCAACACAAGATGTAATTTCTCATGATAATGTTTCAGTTCATGTTAATGCAGTTGTTTATTTTAGAGTAGTGGATCCAGAAAAAGCGATTATACAAGTAGAAAATTTCCATCTTGCGACCAGTCAGCTTTCTCAAACAACTTTACGGTCAGTTTTAGGTGGACATGAACTTGATGAAATGTTAAGTGAAAGGGAAAAACTAAATGCAAATATCCAAGATATCTTAGATAAACAGACAGATATTTGGGGTATAAAAAT
>CAZIES010000086.1:0-10989 GCA_964538295.1 uncultured Arcobacter sp.
ATTGATTTCAAACTAAATTTCAAAGGAGTCAATGAAAAACGTATTCTTTCTACACTTAAAGGGTATAAAAAGATTTCAGGTAGGAATATTACTTTTGAGCAGTATAATATTGATGAAGTCCTAGGAATGTACGAGGAGACCAAAAAAGTTAATATCTTAGATATAGGAGCTATGTTTGTTGCAGGTCCTTTTGCTGGTCTACTTTCACAAAGTGGAAAATTTGCTATGATTAAATCTAAACTTGATAAAAAAGGGAAAACTGTTATTAAAGCAGTTAATTCACACTGGAACTTCTCAAAAGGAGAAGCAGTAACAAAAGATGTTGCTCTAAGAACAACTAAAAATCTTATTGCTCTAAAAGGTGCCATTAATTTAAACTCCTTAACATACAAAGATATGAATATTGCAGTATTAAATAAAAAACGATGTATTAAATATAATCAGCTTTTAACAGGTGATTTAAAAAAAGGCACGGTTGATATTAAAGAGAGTAAAGTTGAAACATTCCTCTCCCCTGTTACCTCTTTATTAAAAGGTGCAGCTAATCTCTTGGGTGGAAATAAAGAGTGCACACCTTTTTACAAAGGTCGTATTAAATGGTAGCTTAAATCAAAACAATACCAGTAGCGCTGTTTTTAAATGTTGTCTGTAAAAAGTCTTGATAAAACTCTTCTCCATAGCTTTGTGCACCTTGACTACATATATCTAAATAGGCTTCATTTGGTATGATTTCATTATTACGTTTTTCACTTCGTCCAATATAAACAAAACACTCTTTATAAAACTCTCCTTTGTAAGTTTTTACATCAGTTTTAATACGTTCATAGCCAATTTCTCGCATATCCAAAGCTTCAAAATAGGCTTCATCTAAATCCTTAATCAAGATAGCATTAAACCAAGCATCCTCTTTTTTTTGAACCGATAAAACAGCCCTTGCATTTGAGTCAACTAGGCGATAAGAAGGCTCTTGATTAAACACGCGTCTGTATCCAAAAACTTTAATGGGTTCAATATCATGCCCCCAAAGTCCTTGGTCTTGAAGTTCACTTTCATTCATCAAACTTCCATAGACTACCAACTTAGGCATTTTTATTCTCCATAAACCAAAAAAATGAAAACATTAATCCAGGTGTTTTTGCTTTACTCTCATCATAAATAAACTCTCGAAACTCCTCAACAGGTAAAAACATTGTCTCAATTTGCTCATCATGAATACCTCCCCCTTCGTGCTTTTTCATGCTTTCATTAATAGTTGCAAAATAAAGACTTTGTCGTCCACCACTTACACCTACATTAGTATAAAAAGAGGTAATCTTTTCAATATTTGATAATGGTACTTCATACCCGCACTCTTCATCAATCTCTTCTTGTGCAATAATTTCAAGGCTTTTATTTTTATCAACGATACCTGCACACAACTCATAGGTACACAACTTACTGGTGTCATTTAAAAAAACTGGTGGGCGAAACTGTTTAACTAATAAAAAAGCATTTTTTTCTTCATGATAAAGTAGCACTGCCACAGAGTCAAAACTTTTTACTGCTTCCCACGTTTTATCAATACCATTTTGATTATAAGTAATTTTTACAGGATGGACAAACTTTGTATCTGTTAGTTGAGAGGTTTTAAAATTTTTAATAATATTATTCATAACAAGCCTTTAAAATAAAGATTATAACGAAGATTTTCTATAGCAAAGGTGATAAAAGCAATTTTTTAGTATTCTTAGACAATTTCCATTTGAATATTATTTCGACCTGATTCTTTAGCTTTATAAAGAAGTTTATCAGTAAGCTGATGAATCTTTTCTGTATCATAACGTTCATCAAAAACGGTATGGGTGATATTTTTAAAGTTAACAACAACCAATCCAAAAGAGGCTGTCACATAATCTGAAGCGTCATTTTTTTCATGTTCTATATGTAAACCTTCGATACTACTACGAATCATTTCAAAAAAACTAAAAGCCTCCTCTTGTGACATATCGCTTGTCATTAAACAAAACTCTTCCCCTCCAATACGAAAAGCAAAATCATTGGCACGTTGAGAATAGTTTTTTAAGATGTTAGCCAGTTTAATAAGTACTTCATCACCCTTTAGATGACCATAGTTATCGTTATATTGTTTAAACATATCCACATCAAAAATAGAGAAAACAAAATTTGTTTTTGCACGTCGACAGCGTTTCAACTCTCCACTTAATACTTTTTCAAAATAACGTCTGTTATAAAGACCAGTTAAGGAGTCGGTAATAGAGAGTTCCTCTAACTCTCTTGTTCGTTCTTTCACTTTAAGTTCTAAGGTCTTTGTCATATTTTCAAGCTCTTTTTGAGCAGTAATATCATGTCGGATTGAACTGTATCCTATTTTTTCTCCCTGCTTATTAAATTCAGGAGTAATAATAGTCTCTACCCAATACCCTTCTCCTGTTTTTGTCAAATTATGCATCTCTCCACGCCACGTTTTATTAGCATGTAAATCACGCCATAGCTGTACAAAGGCACCTTTTGAAACACTAGGATGTTTAACTATATTATGAGGTTTACCAATAAGTTCTTCTTGGGAATATTCACTTTTACGACAAAAGGCACGACTGGCATAGGTAATTCGCCCTTTTAAATCTGTTTTTGAAGCAATAACATTATCATCATACACTTCAAGTAAAGAGTTGATTTTCTCATCTTGTTTTAAAATAGTCTCTTGCAAATCTCTATTCAAAAGGGTATTTTTTCTATTTTTAAGTAATAAAAAAATAATAATATTAATCAAAAGAATTGTTATAACTTCAAACATTAAAATAGTGTCCTATCAAGAGTGTCATAAAGGAGAAGAGTACCATAATCAAGGTAAACAATGCATAAAACACATAAGGAATTAAGACAAAATCAACGCTATTCGTATTATAATAATGTACGTAAATAAATAATATTAAATCGTCTTAAAAGGACTCCCATGAAACTTGAATATATTGGACCAAAAGCAATGATTTCACCTCAAGGTATCTCTTTTAAAACAGGAAAAGATGATAAATTTGTCTATCTTGATTACGCGATGCAAATTTTTACTGCAATTAACCATGACTATCAAAACAGTATTATCTATCATCACAACATTGAAGACAGAACATTTACTGCACAAGAAATTTTAGCAACACTCAATAAAGCGATTGAGAATCTTGATAATATCTTAGAACAACAACTTGAAGATTATGTAGCCTCACTTAATATGGAAATTAAAAATGTTCAAGAAGATATAAGCCTCAATGATGATGAGAAAACCTCACTAAAAAACAACCTTATAATTATGAAACCTTATCGTATTCAACGCTTTAAAAATAAACTTGCTTACGAACATTTAGTCAAAGCCATTGCAAGTGAAATTTATGAACATAAACTTCAAGAGATAAGCGCCCCTTTTAATGAACGTTTTTGGCATATTATGCAAACTATTCAAGGCTACCTCTCTTCATTGTATAAAGTAAATGCAACAGTGGAGACTATCACCAATGAAGATAGCATCACTATTGTTTTAAAAATGAGTAAGATTTTTTAAACATTTTGTTTTATTGGATTAAAATCAATACTAAAGGTTGAGCCCTCTTTGATTTTAGATTTTAAGTGCAACGATAAATTATAAGCGTGAATAATACGAGTGACAATATCTAAGCCAATCCCAAAACCACCTTCATTATTATCACGTCCGCGTTTATAACGTTTAAAAATGTTAGTCTGTTCTTCCTGGGATATACCAATTCCAAAATCTTGGACACTAAAACATCCATCTTTAAGCGAAACAATAATTTTTGAACTACGGTTACTATATTTTACAGCATTGGACAAAAGATTATTAATAATTTTTTGTGTTTTAATTTTATCCATAACAATCGTCAATGGCTCTAAAGAGGTCTCAATATGAATATCTTTTGCATTGGCAATATCAAAAAAGAAATCCACACTCTCTTGCACTAATTCAGACAATTCAAAAGACTCTTCCATAGACTCATCAATATCATTAAATGCTGAGTAATGAATATCATTATATACTTGAGAAATCTGCTTGGTACTTCCTAAGATATACTTCATCATTTTTTCAGGATTTCGTCCTTGTTTCAACGTCGATACCGAAGTTAAAAGAACAGAAACAGGGGTATTTAATTCATGGGCACTATCTTTAATAAATTGATCCATGTGCTCAATTTTTTCTCGCACTGGTTTTAGAAGCAATTTTGCTAAAAGGTAAGCAATAAAGGTGACAAAAATACCACTAACAATTAATACTCCAATTATTAAAAGTTTTAAACGCTTCTTATCATCAATACCTTGGCACGTCTCAATGACAATATATTTAATAGGTATTTTTTCATCTTTAATTGTAGCAATATGATATGAGTAATGTTCTGTGTCAAATTGGGTTTGTGAAAAATCACTAATTCCCTCTTCCAAATTTGAATAAATAAGATTTTTATCTTTATCATAAAGAGCATATTGTAATCCCTTTGTTTTTAGAGGTGTTGGTACAAATTTTTGATGATTCATATAGGCATTTAAAATCTTCTCTTTTATCTCATAAGCACTATTGCTCATCTCCATAGAACAGTGATCTTCAAGCATCTTTTTTTCATTAATGTAATAAAAATACAACATTGCTCCAATAATAGCAACGGCAGAACCTACATAAATAGAGAGAAAACTAAAAAGTGCTTTTTTTTCATTACTATACAAATTTATATCCTATTCCACGTATGGTTGTAATACGCTCTTTTCCTAAAAGCTCCCGTAAGTTTTTAATGTAAACACGTATGGTTGCGTCCGTTGGCATTTCATCATATTCCCATATATTTTGTAAAAGTTCATCCGAAGAGATAACGCGATTTTTATGGGTTACAAAATATTTTAAAATATCTCGCTCTTTTTGAGCAATTGAGATAACAACACCCTCTTTTTTAATTTCACAACTGCTTGGACTAAAGATAATGGTTTCACTAATGGTAATATCTTCATGTTGATTTATAGAAAAGTGCCGACAAAGCTTTAAAATACGTTGATCTAGCTCTTCAAGATCAAATGGTTTTTTTATATAATCATCAACCCCACTTTCAAAGGACATCTTTAGATGTCGTGTATCTTGATAGGCTGTTAAAATAATAGCAGGCGTTTGATCTTTATACTCTTCTCGTATGGTTTTTAAAACCTCAATTCCACTTAAAATAGGCGTATTTATATCTAGCAGTGCTAAATCATATTTATTATCAATTAAATACTCTAAAGCATCTTGTCCATTGGTAGCTAAGGTAACGTCATAACCTTCATGTGTTAAGTGATCTTCAATAATATCACTAAGTGCTAAATCATCTTCTAATAATAAAATTTTCATTATGACTCCTTATGTGTTTAAATTATAGTCAAACTTTGTGTATTTTTTATTTAGCGCAAGCTTTAGTTTTACGCGCTTTATATTTTTTATATACAACAGGAATAAGCATGAGTAAAGCCAGTAAAACAAAAGCAAATAACATCTCTTTAGTAAAAATATCTTCTATTGCATTAATCGTTGCTAACTGACTTCCCGCATACGTATAAACAAAAGATCCAGGAATAATACCAAGTGATGTTGTAATAAAAAATGTACGTAAATCAACATGGGTAACACCACAAAATAAGTTTACTAAAAAGAAAGGGAAAATAGGTAAAAAGCGCAAAGAAAAAAGATATTGAAACTTATTCTCTTCTAACTCTTGATTAAACTTTTTTAACTTGCTAGCATATTTCTCTTGAATCTTACTTCCTATAATATATCGAGCAAACAAAAAGGCTAAAACTGCCCCCAATGTAGCACCAATATTGACAAAAACAACCCCAAATAAAGAACCAAATAAAAAACCACCAGCTAAGGTAAGTACTGTAGCAATAGGGATTAAAAAAGCAACTGAAACAACGTATATAAAAATAAATCCAATTACTGTGACAATATAGTTGTTATTGACAAAACTACTAAGACTGTTTTGTTGTGCTTTAAGGTTTTCAAAACTAAAAAGAGCATCAATTTCAAACAACTTAGCAACAACAATCAAAACAATAAAAACTAAAAGTATAACTATTTTTTTATTCATTTTTAGCTCCTGTAAAAAGAGAAGCAATTGATTTTAAAGCTTTTAATACAGGATTATTTAAAAGCCTATTAATATAATATTTTTTTGAAGTCTGCTTTATAATATCTGCAAACGTAGGATAGATATAAACCATTTTAGAAAGCTTATCAAAAGATATACCAAAGGTTTTCGCTAATTGTAACTGGTGGATTAACTCTCCTGCACGCTCACCTAAAATAGAAGCTCCAAGAATTTTTCCACCTTTTGAAACGACTACTTTAATCAAACCTGTACGTTTAACATCCGTATAACCTCTATCACTATTTTTATACTCAAAAGAGATTAGCTCAACATCACTAAACTTTTTTTGTGCTTGTTCATAAGTAAAACCTATATGGGCAAACTCTGGATCACTGTAAACACACCAACCAATGTGTTCATAGTTTATTTTTTTCTTTATAGGCAAACCAATGTTACTACCTGCTACGATAGCCTCTTGTTCAGCAATATGGGTAAATTTATAAGGCGTTGAGACATCACCAATAGCATAAATATTAGGATTTGTTGTTTGTAAATAATCATTAACCTTAATACCTTTTTCATTAAAGGTAACATTAGCATGACGAAGATTTAAATTAATATTAGGTTGTCGTCCCGTTGCAAAAAGAATCTCTTGCGCTTTTAAACACAATGTCTCTTCATCTTTTTTTACTACTAACTCAATTTGCTCCTTTGAGTATACAGATTCTAACTGTAAACCTTGAACAAATTTTATCCCCTCTTCTTCTAGGTTTCTCATTAAAATAGTAGCAATCTCTTGATCCCCATTTTTTATAATACCACTACTTCTACTTACTATGGTTACTTGTGAACCTAAACGGTTAAAAGCAGTTGCCATCTCTATAGCAATAACACCATTTCCTACAATTAACAAAGACTCAGGCACTTTAGGTAAAGAAAAAATTGTTTCATTAGTTAAATAGTTTATTGAATCTATTCCATCTATTTTAGGAATTAAAGGGGAACTTCCTGAGGCAATAATAAATTTCTTTGCTTCATACAATGTACCATTAACACTAATTTGAGATGTATTAACAAATTTTGCAACTCCTTCAATAATAGTAATACCTTCATTCTCGAAAATATCTGGAGTTTCGTGGGAATAAATCTCATCAACAATTGATTTTACATGAGATAAAACATTGGAGGTATCAAGTTCTAATTGTTTGATTGCAATACCGTACTTTTCTAAATGTTTTGCCTCGTAAACAGCACTTGCAGCTTTGAGTAACGTTTTAGAAGGAACACATCCTGTATGGGTACAATCACCACCTAGCTTTTTAGCTTCAACAATTGCCACACTTTTACCAAATGCTTTAACTAATTTAGAAGCCACTAATCCAGCAGGTCCACCACCAATAATA
Organism: uncultured Arcobacter sp.; assembly: GCA_964538295.1. GTDB lineage: Bacteria > Campylobacterota > Campylobacteria > Campylobacterales > Arcobacteraceae > Arcobacter_A. The sequence continues at coordinate 7,514 of CAZIES010000086.1, forward strand.
ATTACATCAAACTTTTCCATAATCTCTCATTTTTAAAAACTCAATTGTATGTGAATCTTTCCATTGATTTTTATATGCTTTATAAAAAAGGTCTAAATCCTCTTTCGTATCAATATCATTCAAATACCTTAGTAAATATAACGCTTTTTTGTTTACTTTTTGTAAAGTCTGAGAAAGTACAAGCTCACTACTCCATGAAATCTCTTCAAAAACCGCTTCATTAAACCCTCGTTTTGAAAAACCAATCAGATAATAACCCCCATCAACACTTGGACCTAAAACCATATCATGTTTTTTTAACACCTCAAAACTCTTATCTAGTAGTTTTTGGTCAAGATGAGGAGTATCACTTCCAATCAACACAATATTATCATACCCCTTTGCAAACTCCTTTTTAAAAGCATGGGACATTTTTTGACCTAAATCCTCTCCTACTTGTAAAAAAACTGGGCTAAAGGAGAAGGCATCATCCTTTGGATAAGCATACAATGCAGTATCAAAAGTAATTAAAGTTTGCAGTAAGTCTTTGATAAAACAGTTATAAAGTTCAAGGGCAAACTCATCGGTTGTCTCTTTAGCTAAACGTGTTTTAACAAACCCTAATTTAGGCTCTTTGACAAACATGATGAGTCGATTTTTTATTGTACGCATTAATTAACAACACCCACTACTTGAAAGCTTTGTTTCCTCACTGTTTTTTTGTCGCTCTTGTGTTGCTAGTGTAGCACACCCTAAAAACTCACCAAAATGTTGCTTTGGTTCGCCTATGATTTCAAAATACTCTTTGAACCTTGTTTCACTTAACATTTTAGCGGTATTTTTACACACATGTTCAGGACGATTGAGTTCAAAAAGGTGATTACTATCAAGCTCAAACTCTCTATCACACTCAACAATTCCACCTTTATAAATAGCAAACTGACCGTAGTCTTCACACTGTTCATCCAAATCCTCTAGCTTCCATAACCGGTAAGTCAAAGAATAAAACTGTGTATTCCCCACTAAGTTTTTTACCGCTTCATCTGTGATTTCAATAACTTTAGAACTCACTAATCGAGGTTCAGTAAACCCTGCCTCTTTTGCAAATCGTAAAAAATCATTAATATATAAAGCACCCCCTAAACACTCCCCATGCAAAATCTTGTCTTGGCGCACCTTTTCACCAAGACGTCGTGAAGCGTATACATCACTAAAATAAAACTCTCCACCATTTTTGAGTAAATCAAATACCTTTTTTAAAACCATTCGTTTATCTTCTAACAAGTTAATCACACAGTTTGATGTCACAATATCTATGGAGTTAGGTTTAAAGTGTTGGTCAATACTTTCAATCGTATCATGAATAAAATTGGTATTAATGCTATCATGTTCAAAACGTTTTTGCTGAATTTCTTGGTGTTTAATTGCCACATCAATTTGGTTTTTTGTCATATCTATACCATTAACTTGACCCAATTCACCCACAAGTTTGGAAAGAATATAAACATCACGTCCACTCCCGCACCCTAGATCTAGGATGGTTTGATTTTTTAATACATAAGGAATAGGAGAGCCACATCCATAATACTTCTCTTGAATCTCATCAGCAATATAAGGTAATACATCACGAACACGTTTTGGAATCATATCAAGGGTGCAGCACGCAGTTGTTTTTAAATCATCGCTACTATTTAAGACTTCACCATAGTACTCTTTGGCATTTTCTTTAGCATCAAAGTTCTTTTGACTTTCAAGTACTTCACCATGACAAGAACTACCACTGTTAACTGTACACCCATAACAGTGTTCATCAAAAGAGATTTCAGGTTCAAAGTTATTAAAATCAATTTCCCAAAATAGTGTTGACTCATAGCCAACAATAGGTTGATTCAATGCCAAATTAAAATCACAATCAAAAACTTTACCTTCATAATTAACACTTAAAACACGTTTACACATCACTTTTTCTAAGGTAGCTTCATTATATTGATTTTTGAGTTTGTCCATATACTCATCATACAAACCATGATTTTTCAAATCGGTTTTAAACCGTTTTATTGGCATATTAACAATGGTTGCCAAAGTATTAAATTCAATATCATACTTCTGCTTTAAAATTTGTTTATATTCAATTTGCAATTCATTTTGAGGTTTTGGTAAATATGTTCCCACAGGATTATAGACTAAATCCAGTTCTAAGTTATCTTGTGCAAATCCTAAGTCATTTAACTTGTTAAGTACAGTAATAGATTCATCAAAAACGCCAAATCCTCGTTGTTTAGTTGTTAAATCTTCAAAAACACTTGGAAGGGAAGCAATCACTTTGACATTAAAAAGTTTATAAAGTTCTAAAAAATGAGCATATTTTGGATCTTCTAAAACCGTTAAAGAAGTACGAACGACAATTTTTTTACCGGCATCACTTAGTCTAGTTAAAAATGTGGTAAAACTATCATTCATTTCTGGTGTTCCACCTGTAAACTCAATGGTATTAATATCGAGTCTTAAAAGCTTATCTAAAATCTTATTAGCAGTTAAAAGTGTCATGTTATTTTGTCCCTTAGGACTAGCCCCTACATGACAGTGTGTACAGGTTTGATTACACAAATCCCCAAGGTTAATTTGTATCAAATCAAACTTATCTTTTAAAATTTTTTTTACTTTCCAAAAATCACTCATAATTTTCCTTAAAAATTTTATAAATAATACACTATAATTGTTTACTTTGTGTGAAGGTGCTAAATATGCAAGTCTCTATTATCATTCCTGTATACCATGAAAACAATATAAATAAATTTATTGATTCAATTATATCCAATGAAACATCTATTGATTATGAAATTATTGTTGTTGATGTTGAAGATCAATCAACCATTAAGTTTATTGAAAATGAAGATATTATTACAACTACTGCACCCAAAGGTAGAGCCTTCCAAATGAACAAAGGCTTTAAACTTGCAGGGGGAGAGTACCTACTCTTTTTACATGCAGACACCCTTTTACCCAAAAATGCGTTAGAACTTATCGTTAAAACCCTAGATGCACCAAGTCCTTATAGTGCAGGAGCATTTGATATTAGTATTGATACCGATGATAAAATTTTGACAAAAATTTCACAATTTGCCTCATGGCGTTCAAAGTTTTTCAAACTTCCTTATGGGGACCAAGCCATCTTTGTAAAAAAAGATGTTTTTGAAAATATTGGAGGTTTTAGAGAGATTTCACTCATGGAAGATGTTAATTTCATGCAAAAACTAAAACGAAAAAAACAAAAAGTTCAAATTTTAGAAGAGCCTGCACTTACCAGTGCTAGACGTTGGGAAAAGAATGGTGTTTTAAAAACAACACTAACCAATATCATCTTACAGTTACTCTATTTTGTAGGAGTCAATCCTAATGATTTAGCAAAATATTATAAATAGTTTCACAAACAAATTAATATATTTATAAAAACTATTCTTTAGAAAAAAAATGCCCGGTGTTTGCTGAGGATTAAA
>CAZIES010000087.1:0-10976 GCA_964538295.1 uncultured Arcobacter sp.
AAACCGGAATGGGATTTTAAGTCCCACGCGTCTACCTATTCCGCCACACTCGCACTATTTGGTAGAATTTAAAAAAGGTCTCTTTCTTAAATTGGAGTGGAATTATATAAAAAAAGTTTAGCTTTGTCAAGTGTTTTAACAAAAATTCTTGAAATTTCTGCTATAATCTCTAAAATTTATTTTAAACAAGGTAATTACAATGAGAAGTGATGAAGTAAAAAAGGGATTTGATAGAACACCTCATAGGTCATTATTACGGGCAACTGGTTTACAAGATGAAGATTTTGAAAAACCATTTGTGGGAGTTGCAAACTCTTTTATTGAATTAATTCCAGGACATTTCTTTTTAGATGATGTTTCACGAATTATTAAAGAAGAGATTAAAGCAAATGGATGTGTACCATTTGAGTTTAACACAATTGGTGTTGATGATGGTATTGCAATGGGTCATGATGGAATGTTATTTTCACTACCATCAAGAGAACTAATTGCAAGTTCAATTGAAACAGTTATGAATGCACATAAACTGGATGCTATGATTGCTATTCCAAACTGTGATAAAATTGTACCAGGTATGATTATGGGTGCACTAAGAGTTAATGTTCCAACAGTATTTGTAAGTGGTGGACCAATGGCTAAAGGGCACACTAAAGATGGTGACCCAATTGATTTAGCGACAGCTTTTGAAGCAGTAGGAAAGCATGAAGCTGGTGAAATGAGTGATGAAGAGCTAAAAGATATTGAATGTAATGCTTGTCCAAGTGGTGGTTCATGTTCGGGAATGTTTACTGCGAACTCTATGAATACACTCATGGAAGCTATGGGGATTGCACTTCCTGGAAATGGAACAATCTTGGCATTAACACCTGAAAGAGAAGAGTTATACCGAAAAGCAGCCAGAAGAATTTGTGAAATTGCAAAAGATAACGCTGCAAGAGAAAAATATAAGTTACGAAATATTTTAAATGAAAATGCGGTAAGAAATGCTTTTGCTGTTGATATGGCAATGGGGGGTTCTTCAAATACAGTTCTACACATGTTAGCAATTGCACGAGAAGCAGAAGTAAACTTTAACTTAGAAGATATTAACAAAACATCTCAAAGAGTTTCACATATTGCAAAAATTTCTCCATCACTAAGTACAGTACATATGGAAGATATCAATAAAGCAGGTGGAGTAAATGCAGTGATGAAAGAGATGACAAAACGAGGTGATGATATTTTATTAGATAACCTTACTATCTCAGGTGAAACACTATATGAAAAAATTTCTGAAGCATATATCAAAGATACCAATATTATCCATACCATTGATAACCCATACTCTGAAGTTGGTGGATTAGCTGTTTTATATGGAAACTTAGCAGAAGAAGGTGCTGTTATTAAAACTGCAGGTATTACTGGAGATAGAGTATTTACGGGAACTGCTGTATGTTTTGATGGTCAACCAGAAGCCATTGCAGGAATTGTTGGGGGAAAAGTTAAAGCAGGAAATGTTGTTGTTATCCGATACGAAGGTCCAAAAGGTGGTCCTGGTATGCAAGAGATGTTAGCACCAACTTCACTTATTATGGGAATGGGACTTGGTGATAGTGTTGCACTGATTACTGATGGAAGATTCTCAGGAGCAACAAGAGGAGCTTCAATTGGTCACGTAAGTCCAGAAGCAGCTGAAGGTGGAATGATTGGATTAGTTAAAGATGGTGATGAGATTCATATCGATGTTGACCAATATATTTTATCAGTTAACTTAACAGATGAAGAGATTGCGAAACGAAAAGCAGAGTTTACACCGCTTAAAAAACCGCTAACATCAAGATGGTTAGGACAATACCGATCACTTGTAACCAATGCAAGTAATGGAGCAATGTTAAAAACAGATTTATAGCCTTGTAGATCCTTGAAAAAGATAAAATAACCTAAGGTTATTTTATCTTCATTCTTCCAATGAAAGTCCACAATCATTTAACTTACAAATAAATTTATTAACCTTTAGTTAACATTTTATTAGCAAACAGTTTACATAGTTTGCTTATAATTTTAATATATAAACATATTATACAAAGGATTTAAAATGAAATTATTCAATAGCAAACTATTACTTTTAGCTTCACTTCTTGCCACGTCACTTTATGCCCAATCTATCAATTTTGATATGGTTGAGAAGAATCCAACCCGTGTTGCACCTAACAGTGCTAATCAAATCTTATCCTTCAATGACAGTATTAAAAACTCTATTCACGCAGTAGTTAATATCTCAGCAAAAAAACATGTCAATCAAAATGTAGGGAACCTTCCTCAAGAGATGTTTAATGATCCTTTTTTCAGACGTTTTTTTGGCGATCAATTTGGGAATCAATTTAAACAAAATAAAATTCAAAGAGCTTTAGGTTCTGGAGTTATTGTTTCAAATGATGGTTATATTATTACTAATAACCATGTTATTGAAAATGCTGACGAAATAACCGTAACCCTTTTAGGAAGCCAAACTGAATACAACGCCAAAGTTGTAGGAAAAGATGCAGACTCGGATTTAGCCGTTATTAAAATTGAGGCAAAAAACCTTAAACCAATCAAATTAGGATACTCTGATGAGTTAAAAATTGGGGATGTTATCTTTGCCATTGGAAACCCCTTTGGTATAGGGGAAACCGTTACACAAGGAATTATTTCAGCACTCAATAAAAACAATGTTGGAATCAACCGTTATGAAAACTTTATTCAAACCGATGCCTCAATCAACCCTGGGAACTCAGGAGGAGCTTTAGTTGACAGCCGTGGTGCATTAATTGGTATTAATAGTGCTATTATTAGTAAATCAGGGGGTAACAACGGTATTGGCTTTGCCATTCCAATTAACATGGTAAAAAATGTTGTTACCAAATTGGTTCGTGATGGTAAAGTTACACGGGGTTATTTAGGGGTTGTCATTGATGACTTAAACAAAAGCTTAGCTCAAGTCTACAAACACAAAGAAGGAGCACTTATTTTAGACGTAGCAAAAGATACTCCAGCTCAACAATTTGGACTCAAACGAGGGGATTTAATCTATGCAATCAATGGGAAAAAGGTTAAAAATAGAGCAGGTCTACAAAATCATATCGCTTCATTTAAACCAAATGAAAAAATTATTTTACATATTGAAAGAGATAAAAAAGAGTTAAAAATTCCAATTGTTTTAGGCAGTCGACAAGGACTTATAATTTCACAAAATGTTAATGGTAGAATCTTAGGAGGACTAAATTTAAGTGAACTCAATGATCAATTAATCAAACGATACCGACTGCCAAGAAATGTCTCAGGTGTTTTAGTAATGGATGTTGAACCAAATTCAAAAGCTGAAAAAGTAGGTTTTCAAGCAGGGGATGTTATCATACAAATTGAAGAGATTGAAATAAAACGTTTTCCAGATATGCAACAAGCTATAAGAAAATATAACAATCAATACAAACGTGTTTATGTGAACCGACAAAACCAGACTATAATACTTGTTATTAAATAAAAGGATAAACTATCACAAAAGTTTTAATGATAGAAGATGATTTGGAGTTAGCCCAAATCATCACAGATTACCTACGTGCTTTCGATATTGATGTAACGAATACAGATAGTCCTTATAATGGGCTATCAATGTTAGCTACCAACAAAGAGTACCGTCTTTTAATTTTAGACTTAACCCTACCAGAAATTGATGGACTTGAACTTATTCCTAAAATACGTGAAAAATCTGAGATACCTATCATCATATCCAGTGCACGAGATGATATTCTAGATAAGGTTATGGGATTAGAGCGAGGGGCAGATGATTATCTTCCAAAACCTTATAACCCCAGAGAACTTCAAGCACGTATAAAAGCAATATTAAAACGTCTTACACCAACAGCACCTCAAACTGTTACGCAAAAAACGTTTGAATTAAATTTAGAAGATATGAAAATACACTTTCAAAACAATTTACTTGATTTAACTATGGCAGAATTTGATATTTTAAAACTACTTATTCAAAGAAACGGTGGAGTTGTTGCAAGAGAAGATTTTATTTATGATAGTGATTATATTGAAGATGAGAGTTCTTTAAAAAATATTGATGTTATGATTTCACGGATTCGTCATAAGATTGCGGATATTGATAAAGATAAAACCTATATCAAATCAGTTCGAGGAATAGGATACCAACTAATTATATGAAAAATGTCTCTATCTCTACGTTTATCAATGTAATTTTTATTTTAGCCTTTAGTGCTATTATCTTAAGCTTTCTTTTCTTTATCAAACTTGATGAAGAAAAGTTTGAGAATGAACGAAAAGATAGATACACCTTTATCTCCAATAACTTTTTAAATGGCTTTGGACTCCAACCTACAAAAGAGTACCTACAACAACTCTACAGTCAATTTGAAGTAGGTCCTATAACCAATAGATTAGAACGTTTAGAAGTGATTAATAATGGTAAAATGTTATCCATTAAAAACTCTGTTTTAGGACGAACACGTATTTATAAATATGAAGATGAATACTATATCTATGTACAAAAACTCAGTTACAATATTCTATTAAAAGATATTAAAGACAGACCCTACAATCGAAGTATTGCTCTTATTCTTTTTATTTTATCAGGTTCCATTTTTTTAACCCTATTTATTCTGTTACGAAAAAAACTCTCTCCTTTAAAAAAACTTGATAAACAGATACAAAAATTCTCTAATGGGGATAGCAGTATCAAATTAGAGTTTGACCATGATGATGAGATAGGGAAAATTGCAAAAAGTTTTAATCAAGCCATTACCAATATCAATCACTTAACCAATTCAAAATCTCTTTTTATGCGAAATATGATGCATGAACTCAAAACTCCAATCACAAAAGCCATGTTTATTGCAGAAGCGCTACCAGATGATAAAAATAGACAAACCTTACAACGTGCCTTTGAACGAATGGATTCAATTATCAAAGAGTTAAGTACTGTTGAAAAACTTTCATCAAGCATGAATGTTCTATATAAAGAGAAAACAAACTTTTTTCATATTTATAACAATACCTTAGAACTCATGCTCATCACCTCTGATAATATCTCTGCAAAAATTCATGATTTTAAACTTGAAGTGGATATTTATCTTTTTTCAATTGTATTAAAAAATCTCATTGACAATGCTATTAAATTTTCACCCAACCATCATGCTACTTTACTTGCTAGCAAACGTCGTATTGATATTATTTCTGTAGGGGAAAAACTCCAACACGATTTAGACTACTATACAGAGCCTTTTGCCCAAGAAGAAAAACGAAGTGATGGTTTTGGTTTAGGGCTTTATATTGTTAAAACTGTTTGTGAACTTCATGGATTTAAACTACTTTATTACTATAAAGATGACAGAAATATCTTTACCATTGATATGAGTAAACGTTTTATTCAACAAAACTAGTTTGTTAACGGAACCTCTTTCATTGCAGCTAACCAATCCCTTGTAAAATGCTTTTTAATATAGGCTTCTTTATGAGGAACCAAACAAGCTGAACAGTTTTGGTGAATATAATCCTCTCCAATATATTGCGCACCATCTTTACTATCAATACTACAAATAGAGTAAAGTGTTTTCTTTGCTTGTTTTTTGATGCCATCAACATTAAAACGAAAGTTGGGACAAGCACAAAAATAACAGTTAAGCACTTCCATATCATGACACTTTTTCTTATCTTTGTAGAGTTTACAAAACTCTGGTTCTTTCTGCACCATATTATCAAACCGAAAATATGCTATTACCTCATCATCATTTAGATGTTTTAACTTCTCTAAAATTTTAGCATGCTTTTTTGCATGGGTGTCAAACCACTCTTTATATGTCATCTTTTATCTCTTCTATTATTCTTTCTACATTAAGTTGTGAGGCATGTTTTTGTACAAATGTCTCAATAGACTCTTTTTTATATTTATTAAAATTAAATCCTTGGTAGCTTGGATTAATGTGTTTAAAATAACCTGTTCGAAAGTTATCATTATCAAAAATTGCATGCACAAAAGTTCCTTTAAAATTTCCAGAACCATACTCTAAAGCAAACCGTTCACTTTTACCATGATGTATTTCAAACCCCTCAACCTCATATCCAAAAAGTTCATAACTACCTTTTTTTAATACTTTTTGCTCTTCAAAAATAAGTTTATCAGGAACAATACCAAATCCCTCTTCTTTAATAGGTTCACTGTTTTCTAAAGCAAACTTATCATAAAGCTTCTCAAACATCATTTCATATCCACCACAAATAGCAAAAATTGATTTTTTATATGTTTTAATAGATTCAAAAAGCCCTGTTTGTTTCAACCATTGTAAATCTTTAATCACTAACTTTGAACCTGGAAGAATCAAACAATCAAATTTTTCAAGTGAAATATTCGTATGAACAAACTCTACAAAAATCTCACTATCTGCAATCAAAGGTTCAATATCATTATAATTACTCATTGTAGGATAAGCTATCACACCCACTTTGATTTTAGCTTCAGGCTTTTTTTGAACAAAGTTCTCTAAACTGGCACTATCTTCAAAACCTAAATTAAAGGGAACATAAGGTAAAACTCCAAGTACAGGTATGCCAAACTCTTTTTCAATAATCGTAACACCCTGCTCAAAAAGTGTTAAATCACCACGAAACTTATTAATAATAACACCAATTACATTACGACGTAGCTGCTCAGGCAGAAGATGGTACACCCCATAAACAGAAGCAAAAACACCCCCTTTTTCAATATCGGCAACCAAAATAATTTTCGTATTATATTCACTGGCTATAAAAATGTTTGATAAGTCTTTATCCATTAAGTTAAGTTCCACAGGACTGCCTGCACCTTCAGCTATCACACAATCAAACCTCTTATCAAGATACTCATAACAACGTTTTACAGCTGGTTTAAGTAGATCTAAATCACGGTAATACTCACGTACATCTTTATTAGTAACAACTTTTCCTTCCACAATTAATGATGCTGAATTTCCTCGTCCTGATTTTAGTAGTACGGGGTTTAAATGGTATGAGGTTTCTAGTCCTAAAACTTCACTTTGAAAATATTGGGCAATAGCTATTTCACTACCATCATCACACACTTTAGCATTATTGGATACGTTTTGTGCCTTAAAAGGGGCAACTAAATACCCTCTGTCTTGTAAGATTTTAGCAATGACAAACGTAAGCGTACTTTTCCCTGCATCACTACTGGTTCCAAAGATGGAAATATTTCTCATATAACACCGTTTAAATTTTTTTGTATTATAGCTAAACTAATATCATTGTATAGACAGCTTTAAGTCTATATTTGATATTTTATATTACCTAATAAAAAAGAGTGATTCGTGAAAAATAAAATTGCCTATAAACTTATTTTCTACATATTTTTTATTAGCCTTATTATTACATCCATATCTATCTATTTTCAAATTAATAATATTTACAATAATCAACTCAATGAGTTAGAAAAAGATTTACAAACCATTAAAAAAAATCAACTTCCTGTTCTTTCCCAAGCTTTGTGGAATATCGATAACAGTACAGTCAATATTGTACTTGAGAGTCTTTTAAACGATAAAAGAATCACCTACACCAAACTAGTCGAAGAAGATGGTAAAACAATTGAATTTGGAAGTTATCAGGAAGAAAATAGCATCAAAAAAAACTTTTCTGTGACCAAAAAGATTAAAGACAACAATCGCATTCTTGGAAAACTCTATATCACAGTTGATTTAAACCCCTTACATAAAGAGCTTAAACAGTATGCTATTACAACAATTTTAACTGAATTTATAAAAATATTTTTTATCGCTTTTTTAATTATCTTTATTATTAGGCAGCTTTTAACCAATAATCTTGAAAAGATGGCTAACTATGCAAAACAACTCACTTTGGATAATTTAAATAAACCCCTTAGTATAAAAAGTGACTCCACTAACACAAATCAAAATGAACTTGATATTGTATGTGACTCAGTAAATACAATGCGTGTTAATCTTCTTGAACAACTACAAAAAAGTAGACAAAAAGATCATATCTTAGCCCATCAATCAAAAATGGCAGCCATGGGAGAGATGATAGGCAATATTGCCCATCAATGGAGACAACCACTCTCTGTAATCTCCACAACCTCAACAGGTATTAAATTTCAAAAAGAGCTAGGACTTCTAAAAGAGGAAGATATTATAACATCAATGGATACCATTACAAAAAGTGCTAAATACCTCTCTTCTACTATTGATGATTTTAGAGATTTCTTTAAACCCACAAAAGAAAAAACCTATTTTAATATAGATGATGCCATTAATAAAGCACTCTCCATTATTTCTCATCAATATTATAATCACTCCATTACTATTTTTAAAAATATTGAATCCATTTCAATCTATGGTTTTGAAAATGAACTTGTACAAGTTCTTATTAATATTTTAAATAATGCTAAAGATGCACTAGTTGCACAAAAACAAAAAGATAATCTTGTTTTTATTGATGTTAATTTAGAAAATCAAAATGTGGTTATAAAAATAAAAGATAATGCAAGAGGAATCCCTCAAGATACCCTAAGCAGAGTTTTTGAACCTTACTTTACAACAAAAGACCAATCTCAAGGAACAGGTATTGGCTTATACATTTGTGAAGAAGTTATCAAAAAACATATGAACGGTTCTATTTATGTTAACAATACCACTTATGACTACAATCAACAAACCTATACAGGAGCAGAGTTTTCCATTTTACTATCCTATACAAAAGAGACTAACACCAATGTTTAAAATCAAACTTTTACTATCAATACTTAGTATACATACACTTTTTACAACACATCTTTTTGCTACTGCTATCAAAAACGAAATTATTTGGTTTCAGCATCAACGTCCACCATGGATGATAAATAGTGGAGAATACAAAAACCAAGGTTATGGGGATAAAATTCGGCAAAGCATTATAAAAAAACTCCCAAACTACACGCACCGTACACTTGCTATTACCCCTTCACGATTTTATAAAGAGATTAATAAATATACTAATGTCTGCTATGGACCCGTAATGAAGCTTCAAAATACAGAAAAATTTTTTCATTGGAGTCAACCTGTTTATACGATTCCTGAACAGACTATTATTGTATTAAAAGAGACCTACGAAAAACTAGGCTCTCCTAAAACAATCTCAATGAAAAAACTAATCAAAAACCAAGACTTGATTTTTGGAAACATTGCCAATATGAAACATTATCCTTTTGATTTAACTCCTTACCGACAACAAGAAAATGTTCTAACCTTAGAAAATTCTGGAGCAACAGAAAGTTTAATTGCAATGCTGCAAAAAAAGCGTATTGATTGGATGTATGATTTTCCTTTTTTTATTGTGTGGCATAATAAACTCGCCCAAAAGAGACTTGAAAACTACCGTACAATTAAAACTACAGAAGAAGCACTTGTACCTAAGATTCTTGCCCATATGGTTTGCACAAAAAATGCCTGGGGTAAAAATGTCATCAAGCAAATCAATACTATTTTAACCAAAGAGCATATTTTAAAAGTTCGCGACTATGTACGCCCTTGGCAACTTGATGAAATCAATAAAAAAGAGTTTGATAGACTCAACAAAGAACTTTTTGGATTTTAATCTCCAAAAAATTGATGCTACGATAAAAAAGTGATTTCATCCTCTTGCGTCGTAATCATACATAAAAACTCATAATCTTCCCCACAAGATGCTTCATAGTAGTGAGGAACACCAGCTGGAATATAGAGATAATCACCTGCTTTAGCGTGATACTCTTTGTCACCAATAACCACTTTTGCACTGCCTTTAAGCGCTACTTGTTGATGGGCAATTTTATTGATATGGTTAGGCATCATCCCACCACTTTTAAGTGTTAGTTTTCTAACAATAAAATCTTTTTCTTCTTGTGGGCTTAAGACTTGAATATAAGCTTCATTTGTTTTTGGGATAGGGTTTGCTTCATAAGTTTCTATTTTTGTACATGCCATTGTTTTACCTTTATTTTTTATATGAATTCTCTCGTGATTTTACAGATACCACTAAAATGATTAACTTATCTTCCTCTTTTTTATAAATCACTCTATAACTTCTAAGTTTTAATCGATAAAGCTCACTTGAAACACCTTGAAGTTTTTTTATTTTACCAGCTTTCATGAGTTCTTGTTCAAAAAAAGAAGAAAAACTACTTACAAATTTTTCTATAGAATCTTTTAAAAATCTAATATCTGCCTTACTTATTCTTTTAAAATCTTTTCTTACAGACTTTTCAAACTCAAATGAGTACAATTTATACGCCTAACTCTTTAAAAAACTCATCAGAACTGACTGTACCCTCACTATTTTTAAGCCTCTCTTCTGCAAGCTTTATATCCTGATAGTCCATATACATTTCAAGTGCTTCAGAGACAATAGCAGTTTTCTTTTTACCCAACTCTTTTGACATAGCATCTAAATCTTCTAGTAACTCTAAAGGCAAAGTAAATGTTGTTGGTTTTACTGTTTTATACATTTAAAACTCCTTTTATATTGTTTATTATATTGTTTATTATATTGTTTGTCAAATTCTAATTTAATTCTTTGGAATCAATTATAAAAGTAACGGGTCCATCATTATGTATCTCAACATCCATCATGGCACCAAATTTACCTGTTTGTGTATGAATACCCTCTTTTTCAACAGCTTGTACAAACTCTTTATAAAATGCTTTAGCAGTTTCTGGCTTTTCACTTTCATCAAAACTTGGACGTCTTCCTTTTTTAATATTTCCTGCAAGTGTAAATTGAGAGATTATCAGCGCTTCACCTTGGACATCTAACAATGACAGATTCATTTTATTATTCTCATCTTGAAAAATCCGAAGATTTACTATCTTTTGTACAAGTTTATTTACATCTTCTTTAGTATCACCCTTTTTAACACCAAGTAAAATATTTAAACCTTTTCCTATTTGACCTACTACTTCACCCTCTAC
>CAZIES010000088.1:0-2886 GCA_964538295.1 uncultured Arcobacter sp.
GTTCTGTTTTCACAGGACTTGAGCGGGCAATCACGGATATGAAAGCAATTATCAATGAAGAATAAAAAACCTTCTATTGCTATTTCCGTGGGAGACTTAAATGGTATTGGTCTTGAAATAATTTTTAAAGAACATGAAAAAATAAAAAAATGGTGTGAACCACTTTACTGCATTAACAAAAAGATGTTAAAACAAGCCAGTAAACTTCTAAAAGTTCCAATACCTAAAGATTTTAAACTCTATGAAACAAAGGGTGAATTCAATATCAAGCCAGGTACAGTTTCAAAAAAAAGTGGTCAATACTCCTATAACTCATTTATAGAAGCAATTCACCTAACAAATGCAAAAGAAGCACAAGCTGTTGTGACCCTACCTATTAATAAAGAAGCATGGAGTAAAGCAGGTATTAACTATAAAGGGCATACCGATGTTCTGAGAGATATATTTGATGAAAATGCCATTATGATGTTAGGTTGTCCTAAAATGTTTATTGCTTTATTTACCGACCACATTCCTTTAAAAAAAGTTGCAACAAAAATCAAAGAAGAGAAGCTTACTAAGTTTTTGGTTGACTTATATAAAAATCTCAAGGAAAAAAAGATTCAAGTACTTGCTTTAAATCCTCATGCAAGCGATAATGGTGTTTTAGGGAATGAAGAAGTAGAGATTTCTAAAGCTATAAAAAATGCCAATAAAATTATTGATAAAAAAGTATTTGAAGGTCCCCTTGTACCCGATACTGCTTTTACAAAAGAGAACCGTAAAAAATATAAATATTTCGTAGCGATGTATCATGATCAAGGACTTACTCCTTTAAAAGCGCTACACTTTGAAGAGAGTATCAATGTAAGTTTAAACCTTCCAATTATTCGAACTTCAGTTGACCATGGAACAGCATTTAATATTGCTTACACTAAAGGTGCAAAGATTAATACAAAAAGTTACATCAATGCCATCAAAGAAGCCATACACTTAGCTAAAAAAATATGACCACTTTAGAAGCGTGTTACGAACTTGACTTTTCTAAAATTGAGTTTTTAGAGAGAAAAGCAAGAATAACTCATCCCAAAACACTGCTTCTTGGTCCTCCAAAAAGTGGCAAAAGTTATCTAATTTATGACTATTTATCTAATTTTGATGTAGAAGAGTACCTCTACATTGATTTTCATGATTTTAAAAATAGTAAAAAAGAAATTGTTCAAAACTTAACCTCATTTATTTTACAAAACAATATTAAAGTGCTTATCTTAGAAAATTTTGACTTCTCTTTTAAATTACCAAGTTGCGATTCTATTATTATTACCGCCCAAAGTTCAAAAAAACTTTTTGGATTTAAACAACTCACACTCATGCCCTTAGATTTTGAAGAGTTTTTACTTCATGATAATCGTCATCAAAACACCACTAACTCTTTTAATTATTTTTTAAAATATGGTAATTTACCTGAAATAATAAACTATGATGAACATAAGAAACTTAAACGACTTCAAGAGATTTTAGAACTCTATTGTCAAGATAAAACACAAATAGAAATACTTAAACTTTTAATTATTTCTATTGACGAAAAAAAATCAATTAACCAACTTTTTACGACCCTGAAAAAGTCACAAAAAATATCAAAAGATAAATTTTATGAAACCTGTAAAGCATTTGAAGCCAATAAAACCATTTTTTTTATTGAAAAATATCAACAAAGTAAAGCAGTAAAAAAAGTATATATTTATAATCATGCTTTTTTAACAGCAACTAGCCATATTAAAAAATTCAAAAATGAATTTGCTAATCTCATATTTTTGGAACTCGTTAAAAGTCACGAAAAGATTTATTACCATGATTATATAGATTTTTATATTCCTCAAACAAAAACGGCCCTACTTGCTTTACCATTTTTTAATAATTTAGTGATGAATTCACTTAAACGTAAACTTTTTAATACCCTTGATGAACTTAAAGTTAAACATCTTTACATTATTACCATTGGAAATAGTGAAAGTTTTTTTTATGAAAACATTAAAATAGATGTTGTTCCTTTTTATGAATGGGCACTGCTTAACTAATATTTAACCTTTTTTTGGCTAGAATCACGAAATTATATTAAGGACAGTTATGAACAAAAGAGTGCTTGTTAAATTTTCTGGTGAAGCATTAGCTGGTGATGATGGATATGGAATAGACACCAAAATCTTAGATTATATTGCTGATGAAATCAAAGAGTTAGTTGATAACGGTATTGAAGTTGGTATCGTTATTGGTGGTGGAAACATCATTCGAGGTGTAACAGCTGCTGCTGATGGTGTTATCAAAAGAACAAGTGCAGACTACATGGGTATGTTAGCAACTGTAGTTAACGGTGTAGCGATGCAAGAAGCCTTAGAGCACAAAGGTTTAAGTGCACGACTTCAAACTGCTATTAAGATGGAACAAATTGCTGAACCATTTATTGTTAGACGAGCACGGCGACATCTTGAGAAAGGTCGAGTTGTAATCTTTAGTGCAGGTACAGGAAACCCTTACTTTACAACTGATACTGCAGCAACTCTAAGAGCGACTGAAATTGATGCTTCTATGTTAATCAAAGCAACAAAAGTTGATGGTGTTTATGATAAAGACCCAATGAAATTTGATGATGCAATTAAGCTTGATACTATTTCATACGATAAAGCACTAGAAGACCATATCAAAGTAATGGATGATACAGCTATTGCATTAGCAAAAGATAACCGACTACCAATTGTTGTTGCAAATATGAATGAAAAAGGAAATCTACTTCAAATTATTAACGGTGATTACAGTAGATGTTCAATTGTAAAATAAATAAAAAGGCAACTCGTTGCCTTCTTTAGAGTTTTGCTACTTTTAGCAATTTTTCACAAATTGCGTTAAAAA
>CAZIES010000088.1:2986-4278 GCA_964538295.1 uncultured Arcobacter sp.
ATAAAAAGGAAAATATTAATGAGATTAGAAGAGAGAATGTCACAAGCTTTAAAACGAGTTAATAACGATAGATATATCTTATCATTAGCAGTAGGTCAACGAGCAGACGAATTAAGTAAGGGCGCGAAACCTCTACTTGAACAAAACACTCAAAATATGAAATATACTGATATCGCAATTGATGAAATTGCAAACGGACTTTTAAAAATTGAAGGTTTAGTAGACAAAAGATAGATCTACTAAAAACCAATGGATCCATTTATAAAACGAATTCAGCCAATAAACACCATTGATGGTGCTATTGCTGAATTAAATAAGCAAATTACCCTCACACCAAAACTTGATGAAATCATCCAATTTTGTATCAATGCCCATGAAGGACAGTTTAGAAAAAGTGGTGAACCTTATGTTGTTCATCCTATTTTAGTAGCTTCTATTACTGCACACTTTTCTAATGACGAAGATATTGTTGCTACAGCCTTACTGCATGATGTGGTTGAAGATACAAAATATAATCTTGATTTTATTCGTACTAACTGGGGAGATAATATTGCCCATATGGTTGATGGATTAACAAAAATTGATGAAATCAGAGAGCATGAACTAATACCTTCAAGTTCTAATGCTAAACTTATCTCTTCAGCACTCACCTTTAGAAAAATGTTAATTGCATCTATTGATGATGTACGAGTATTAGTAGTTAAACTATGTGATCGATTGCATAATATGCTAACTCTAACAGCACTACCTTCAAATAAACAATTACGAATTGCAGAAGAAACTATCGTTGTTTACGTTCCTATTGCCCATCGTCTAGGAATTTCCAGTTTAAAAAATGCATTGGAAGATTTGGCATTTTTTTATATTTATCCGCAAGAGTATGCAAAAATTGATAACTTTATTAAAGAACATGAACATAAAATCCAAGTTACCTTTAATGAATTTATTAATTCAACAAAAATGCTTTTAGAAAAAAATGGTTACGATAGTTCAAAAATCAAAATCTTTTCACGTATTAAGCACTACTACTCAATCTACTTAAAGATGCAACGAAAAGGGGTCAATATTGATGAAGTTTTAGACCTACTAGCTATTCGTATTTTAGTTGAAAATGAAATAGATTGTTACAAGGTCTTAGGCTTTATGCATTTAGAATATAAACCTCTCATAGCACGTTTTAAAGACTATATTGCCACACCTAAAGAAAATGGTTATCAAACTATTCATACCACCGTCTTTTATAACTCTAAAATTCATGAAGTTCAAATTCGAACCTTTGATATGCATAACAT
>CAZIES010000088.1:4378-10594 GCA_964538295.1 uncultured Arcobacter sp.
TTTACTAGTAACCTAAAAAAATATAAATTTGATAATATTTTAATTCACTCCAATTTTAGTATTAACTCAGTCCTTTTTGAACACTGTTGTCATCCTAAAATGGGAGATGATATTGTTACATTTAAAGAGGGAAATAAAGCCGTCATTCATCATAAAATGTGTGATAAAGCCTACGGTAAAATTAAAAGCTATGAACCAATGCTCTTTTGTCAATGGCAAATGGATACTTTTTACCAATATAAAATGGTGGTAAGTCTACCTAATACAAAAGGTGAACTAGCAAAACTTTTAACTTATATGAGTCAATACGAAGGGTATATCTTATCAATCGCATATGGACGAGAAAAGCACTCCTATCGTCAATATTGTGATATAGAGTTTGAGATAAATAATGGTAATGTTGACTTTGTTCGACAGTTAATTGAGAAGAAAGCAAAGGTTATTGATTTCTTTTCAAAAAAAGATGCTTATAATAAATAAACTTTAAAATTTTAATAGTATAATAGGCAGATTATTACCAAAATAAGCGACTAGTTTAAGACTAAGGTGTTGAATTTGGTATAAAGAGGGTATATGGAAGAAAAAATTAAAGAAGCGTTATTAGAGATTCAACGAGGTAGTTTTGAAATTATTGATATTGAACGGATTGAAAAACTTTTAAGAAACTATTATGAAAATGGTGAGAACTACTACGTAAAAGCAGGATTTGACCCAACAGCTCCGGACTTACACTTAGGGCATACCGTACTCATTCAAAAACTGGCAACTTTTCAAAAATTTGGTGGAATTGTACAATTTTTAATTGGAGACTTTACTGCAACTATTGGTGATCCTACAGGGAAAAGCGAAACACGAAAAGTATTAAGTGAAACAGATGTTTTAGAAAATGCAAAATCCTACAAGACCCAAGTTTTTAAGATTTTAGATGAAGAAAAAACAGAGGTTATGTTTAACTCAAAATGGCTTAAAGAGCTTGGTACTGGTGGTCTTATAGCTTTAGCATCAAACTTAACAGTTGCACGTATGTTAGAACGTGATGACTTTGCTAAACGATATGCAAGTAATACACCAATTGCTGTAAGTGAATTTACCTATCCTCTTCTTCAAGGTTATGATTCAGTAGCAATGGATACAGATATTGAACTTGGAGGGACTGATCAAAAGTTCAACCTTTTAATGGGTCGAACCCTACAAAAAGCTTATAACTGCGGTAAACAACAAGCCGTATTGATGATGCCAATTTTAGAAGGGCTTGATGGCATTCAAAAGATGTCTAAATCTTTAGGCAACTATATTGGTGTTACTGACGAAGCGAATGATATGTTTGGAAAGGTTTTATCAATATCAGATGAGCTTATGTGGCGATATTATGAACTTTTATCAACAAAATCGTTAAAAGAAATTGATGAACTTAAAACGGGAGTCGATACCAAAACACTCCATCCTAAAAAAGTCAAAGAGGCATTGGCTATGGAAATTGTAGACAGATTTCATGGTGAGGGTTGTGGAGAAGAAGCAAAAGCAGAATTTGAAAAAATCTTTGCTAAAAAAGATATTCCAACGGATATGCCAACCTATGAACTAGAAGCTGGAGTTTGGCTTTGTCAAGCCTTAGTTGATGCACAACTAGTACAATCTACATCACAAGCACGACGTGATGTAAAATCTAATGCCGTATCAATCAATCAAGAAAAAGTAACGGATGAAAAACTAAATTTAGAAACGGGTGAGTATATTTTACAAAAAGGTAAAAAGAACTTCGCCAAGATAATCATAAAGGGCTAATTTTGAAAATAGGTAAATATGAAATAAAACACCCAATTATCCAAGGGGGTATGGGTGTTGGTATTAGTTGGGATCAGTTAGCTGGAAATGTTAGTCTTGAAGGTGGTTTAGGGGTTGTCTCAGGAGTTGGAACAGGTTATTATCAAAATAAAAAATTCTCTCACAAATTAGCAAACGATAAGCCTGTTGATGCAATAAACTTTTACTCAAAAGATGGTCTAACTGCTATTATTAAAAATGCTCGAAAAATCTGTGGAGATGCTCCACTTGCATGTAACGTTTTATATGCAAGTAATGATTATGGAAGAATTGTAAAAGATGCCTGTGAAGCAGGTATAGATATGATTATAACAGGAGCTGGTATTCCAACCAATATGCCAGAGTTTACAAAAGATTATCCAGATGTTGCATTAATTCCTATTGTATCAAGTGCCCGAGCACTGAAACTTATTTGTCGAAAATGGAAACGATATAATAAAGTTCCCGATGCAGTCATTGTTGAGGGACCTTTAAGTGGAGGACATCAAGGATTTGGCTATGATGATTGTTTCAAAGAAGAGTTCCAACTAGAACAAATAGTACCACCAGTTATTGAAGAAGCAAAAAACTGGGGTAACCCTCCAATAATTGCAGCAGGTGGTATCTGGGATAAAAATGATATTGATAAATTCCTTGATTTAGGATGTGCAGGTGTTCAAATGGCGACACGATTTATTGCAACCTATGAATGTGATGCCCATGCTAATCTTAAAAAAGTTCTACTTGATGCTAAAGAAGGTGATATAAAACTTCTTAAATCTCCCGTTGGTCTTCCAGCACGTGGAGTTATGACAAACTTACAAAAAACAATTGAAGAAGGAACAGCACCAAAGGTTGCCTGTATTTCAAACTGTGTTGCACCATGTAATAAAGGAGAAGAAGCAAAAGCAGTAGGATATTGTATTGCGGATAGATTAAGTGCTGCTTATGAAGGAGATACTGAAACAGGTCTTTTCTTTACAGGAAGTAATGGTTATAGGGCTGAAAAAATTATCTCAGTTCATGAGTTAATGGAAAAACTAACACAAGGGGAATAAAATTTTAAAAAATTTTTTCCTCCTTATTTTATTTACCTCTTTTTTATTTTCTGCAACCTTAAATGAACAATTTAAAGTTGCAAAAATGAACTACCTAAAAGCTGTTCTTAATGATAATAGTACCTTAGAAGAACGACATTTAAAAGAGCTTGTCTACATAGGAAACAGACTTAAAATTAATACCAGTAAATATAAACAAGAGCTCAAAAAATTTACTAAATCAAAAAAAGCGATTGCAAAAACTAAAATAATTAAAAAACCAATTCAACCAAAAAAAGTAACACCTAAAAAAACAACTATAAAATCCAACTATGATATAAAATCTGTTTATGCCAAAGATGGTAGAATTGTTATTGATTTTAATAGAACGGTAAGAAAAAGTGATCTTAAGTTTTTTGAGCTTCATTATAAAAACTTACATAAAGATATTTTTGATATCAAAGGGCGTTTTAAGGATGCTAAACCAACAAAGTTAACACTTGACAATGTCAATAAAATATCCATTGCACAAAATAAATACAACACCTTACGAATTGTATTATCAAACAAAACAGATCCAAAAACAGTCTATATTCTTAATAAAAAAAGAATTGTTATTAAAGTTCTTGATAGAAAAGTCGCAAAACCAATAAAAAAAGTTAAAATTGCTAAGTCTACTAATCCTTATAAAAGTAGCAATAAAAACCGTGTCATTGTTTTAGATGCAGGACATGGGGGAAAAGATGTTGGTGCAGTAGGACCAAAAAAACGGTATGAAAAAAATGTTGTTTTAAATGTAACAAAATATTTACATAGTTATTTAAAACAACGAGGCTATAAAGTTTATATTACACGAACCACTGACCGTTTCATTAAAGTAAATAATAGAACCATCTTAGCCAATAAGAAAAAAGCAGATATTTTTATTTCTGTTCATGCTAATGCGGCTCACAAAACTAAAGTTAAAACACTTCAAGGAATTGAAACCTTTTTCTTAAGTCCTGCAAGAAGTGCAAGAGCAAAACGTGTAGCAGCACAAGAGAATAAATCAGATATGCGTAAAATGAACTATAGTAGTAAAAATACACTATTAACCATCCTAAATCAAGGAAAAATCACTCAATCAAATAAACTAGCCATTGACGTGCAAAAAAATATGTTACATTCAACTCGAAAAATTTATAAAAGTGTTGTTGATGGCGGAGTAAGAGAGGGTCCATTTTGGGTACTTGTAGGAGCACAAATGCCTTCTATTTTAGTAGAATTAGGATATATTTCTCATCCAACTGAGAGCAAAAGATTAGTAAGTACTAACTATCAAAAGAGTTTGGCAAAGGGTATTGCTAATGGGATTGATGCTTATTTCGTAAAAAATCCGTAATCTCTTTGATTAAAAATTGCTGTTTTGATTTTATTTTAGGTAAATCATCAATTGAAAAAAATTTCACCTTTGAGTTTTCCCAAGAAAGATAATTTGATAAAAGTTTATCATCAATAATATAACGATTAAGGTTTCGAACCTTTTGTGCGTTAACTAACCAAATCCCAATATCTTTATCTTCATTGTTTTGTTCAAAATACTCTTCAAAATCATCCATAGACACAGGCATTGAGGATTCTTCGATAAACTCTCTTTTAGCACACTCTTTTGGAGTCTCCTTTTTAGAAAGAACCCCTTTTAAACATCCCCAACGCTCTAAGCTTGAAATCGATTTACATAAAAGTACTTTAATACTATCTTCATCTACTCGATAAAGACAAACACCATAAGCATATATTTTATTACCCATTAGATTTAGTCCTATGTTTGTAGAGTAGAAAAGCAAAAACATACCATAAAACTAATGTTAATAGTAAAGATATTTCTGGTTTAACAACACCCCCATTAGAGAGTTTAAAAAGCATAAAAAAGACACCCCAAACAATTAAAGTTCCAAAAACTGTTAGACTTGTGAATTTTCCTATATTAAAAAAACGACTATTTAAAGAAGCGTATGCAAAGACTAACATAATTAAAGGTATTACAAAAAATGGAATAAACATTTCATAATAAAGCGCTGCACGAATTTTATCAGTATTTACCTCTTGATTATTTAATAATATTAAAGCACTGATCGCATCTAAAATCGAAAAATTTGATTTTGCTTCATAAACATTATCCAAAATTTTTGGTTTAAATCCTTCTAGAGTGTGTAAAAACTTTTCATGACGAATCTCTAATTTTGACTCTTTCCATTGCATTTCCATAGGCTTTTTTAATATCTTAGCATCGACGACATACCAACGATTATTCTGAAAATAGGCTTTTTTTGCAATAATTGTTTCAACAATATCATCTTTACTTAACTTATAAATATGAACATCTTCAGCAAATTTTTCTAAAGGATAAAGCTTTTTAAAGTAGACAAAAACATCATTATACTTTACAAAGATATCCTCTTTTAAACTAACAAAATATTCACCATTTTTTATCTTGCTTTTTTGTTCATAAGAGTAAGCAAGGGGTGTTGCTTGCATACCAACTAAAACCAATAATAGTAGTGTTGAAACATATAAAATAGGTTTATAAAGTTTTCGCTTACTTGCACCTAAAGATAAAAAAGCCACATATTCATTGGTTTTAATAAAAATAACAAGGGTAACAATCCAACCAA
Source organism: uncultured Arcobacter sp. (assembly GCA_964538295.1). Classification (GTDB taxonomy): domain Bacteria; phylum Campylobacterota; class Campylobacteria; order Campylobacterales; family Arcobacteraceae; genus Arcobacter_A. The sequence goes on from CAZIES010000088.1 coordinate 9,873, forward strand.
AAACTAGTGAAAGTGGTAAAGTTAAAGTTAAAGTAAAAAAAGAGTTATATAAAATATACAACAATTGTAAGTTTGCTGAGTTTGGCAAATCTTTAAAATTTTGCAATAAATCAATACCTACAAAAAAAAGTTCTAACGAAATTAAAACAATGATAAAATTTTTAATATACTTCGTTAATAAATATCGGGTAAGTAAAGACATAACTACTTCAATGTGAATTTTGATTTTACATCATTAATTGAGCTACTCTTTAGTTCGTCAATAGCTCTTATAATGTGGGTAATTATATCCTCTAATTGATTTAATTCTTCTTTCGAAAAATCCGATAACACATAATTTGCGACATCATTTTTAGAATTTGGTTTTCCAATACCTACTCGAATTCGAATATACTCTTTGCCAATATGAGAATCAAGTGAACGAAGCCCATTATGTCCCCCATGACCACCACCTATTTTAAACTTAACTGTTCCAAAAGGTAAATCTAGATCATCATGAATCACAATAATTTCATCAAGTTCTATTTTATAATACTCTTTAATAGCAACAATACTTTGCCCTGAGTTATTCATAAAAGTTTGTGGTTTTACAAGAAGATTATTGGAAGATTTTATAACATCTGCTATAAAATTTGATTTATTAATATTTGTTTGAAGGGTGAGGTTTTTGGCCATTTTATCAATGACCATAAAACCTACATTGTGACGAGTATACGTATACT
>CAZIES010000089.1:0-10561 GCA_964538295.1 uncultured Arcobacter sp.
AAAAAGAAGCAAAAACCTAAAGAGAACAACGAGTTGTTCTTTAAATAAAAAAGCCCCAAGCAATGCTCGAGGCTTTTAATTATTCACTATTCATTATTCGTAATTAATTAACAGCTTACGCTTTACCAGCTAACATTCCATACTGGGTCATTGGTTTAAGCATATAAACTTTCATCAGCCACCAAATATATCGCTCTTGCGTTGGATCTAAAGGAAAAGATGGTTTTGGCTTCTTTGTCCAATCAAACTCTGCAAGCATAACTTTACCAATATCAGTAATCAATGGACATACAGTATACCCTGCATATTTAGAAGTTAGTGGTTTACCTTCCATTAAAGCAATTAGGTTTTCTACTAGTACTTTATACTGTTTTCTAACTGACCCACCTGTTTTACCCATTGGCACTGCTGCAATATCACCAAGTGAGAAAATATTTTTATATTTTACATGTTGTAAAGTCTCTTTATTTACTGGAATATACCCTTTCCCTGAACCAATAGGAGATTTTCCAATCTCATCTGGTGCTTTCATAGGTGGTGTAATGTGCATAAAGTCAAATGGTACTTCAACATTTTCATGTTTTGTAATCATTTCATACTCTTCGATATCCTCATCGTACTCACCTTTTTCTTCCCAGTGTTTATCAAAAGTAGCCACTTTATTTGCAATATCAACAGCAATAAGGTTATGCTTGTATTGCCATTTCATATCACGTGCTTTAAATTGACTAACGATGGCATCATGATACTCTTTAACACCAAACATTGCTCCACCATTTGGATAAAATGTTAACTCAGCATTTGCTCGTGCCCCTGCTTCTTCAAGTCGCGAATTTGTAAGGTACATGATTTTTTTAGGTGCTCCACCACACTTAATTGCAGTATTAGGATGTGTAAAGACTCCTTTTACTTTTTTACCCGATTTAGCATCAGCTACAAATTTTTGCATCTGTTTCCATGTTTCAACAGCACCATCCGTTGTATAAATAGAAGTTACTCCTGAATTACCGAAAACATCAATCTGCTTTGATGCATTTTCTAATGTTGTTAACTCACCAATATCCTCTAATCCTTTAATTCTTCCAAAATCAAGTTTTAAACCTGCTGCAATAATTAAAAAATCATACGATACCGTCTCACCATTAGCTGTCGTTAGCTTATTATTATCTGGGTCAAATTCAACGGCTCTATCTTTGATTACTTTAACACCACTTGGAATAAAATCTTTATTATCATACATAATGTCAGATTTCGTATAAATTCCTGCTCCAATTAATGTATTACCTGGTTGATATGAAACAGAGTCAGATGCCGGTTCAATCACTGTAATATCTGGATTAGATAAACTGTTTGTTAAACGTGCTGCAGTTGACATACCTGCTAATCCACCACCAACAATAACAATTTTTGCTTTTGCATCACTTGCAACTGCTTGAGTTGCTGCTTCAGCCTCGCCTCCTGTCATTAAAAATGCTGCTGAACCAAGTCCTGCCACTTTTAATGCATCACGTCGTGATATTCCTTGTTTCTTAAGCTCTGAGTCAAGAATTTCTAAAGAATCTTTGAGTTCTTTATTCATCATGTCGAATCCCTATATGTAAAATTTGTGTACGAAAGGATAACAAAACGCAGATAACAGTAAACTTAAAGATTTCTTAAGCGAGTAATAATAATTATTAGGTTAACTTATAATAAAGAGTGCTTTCTCATAGTCAGATTTTTTATTTAAATTTAAAAACTCATCATCATCTTTAAATGTAACAATTTTGCTTACTGAAATATCAAGTAAAGCCCCAATTTTATGGAAGTCATCACTTATCATTTTATCAATATTATATAAGCATGACTTATTAAAGACTCCACATAGATTATGCAGTTTTAAAGTTTTTGCAACAGTAATATCATTTCCTTTAGAAGCTTCAACTAAAGCTTGCATTGTTGAAGGTTTCACAAAAGGAGTATCAACAGTAAGAACAAAAACTGTCGGTGAATCTACAGCCGCTAAAATAGACTTTAATGCCACCAAGGGAGAGTGAGTATCTGCTTTATCATAAATGATAGCCTTATCATCTTCTAAAAAATCAAATTTATTAACTTTGGAAGATAAATAGACATTTTTAAAATAGGGCTTAAAACGTTCATATTGATATTGAACTAAAGAAGAATAAGAACCAAAAGGAAGAAGTGCTTTATCTTCGCCCATACGAGAACTTTTTCCACCACATAAAATAACCAGTGGTATCTCTTTTAATAATGAGTAAGAGAACTCTTCTTTCTTCTCATTACTCATTACTGTAGTTCTTTGTGATATACCACTTAAAGTGATGAAGGATCAGTAATATATCCAGAAATTGCACTTGCTGCTGCAACTGCTGAGTTAGCTAAATAAATTTTAGAACTTCTACTACCCATTCGACCAACGAAGTTTCTATTGGTTGTAGAGATACATACCTCATCATCACCTAAAATCCCCATATATCCACCTAAACATGCTCCACAAGTAGGATTTGATACAACAGCACCAGCATCAACTAAGGTGTCAATATATCCTGCTTTTGTTGCTTCTCTTAAAATCTTTTGCGTACCTGGTGTTAAAATCATACGCACATGTCGTGCAACTTTTTTACCTTCTAAAATTTCTGCAGCGATTTTAAAGTCAGACAATCGACCGTTTGTACATGAACCAATAAATACTTGATCAACTCTGATTTCATCTGCAACGGCTTGAGAAATAGAGTGTCCATTATCTGGTAAAAATGGATAAGCAATTACTGGTTCTAAGTTTTCCACATCGATTTCAAGTACTTGACAATAAGTTGCATCTTCATCAGAGTAGTGAATCTTTGGCTCAGCTCTTAATGAATCTCGTGTATCTAAAAACTCTTTTGTAATTTCATCATAAGCAAAGATACCATTTTTAGCTCCCGCTTCAATTGCCATATTACAAATAGAGAATCGATCATCCATAGTTAGGTGTTGTACAGTATCACCAACAAACTCTAATGTTTTATATAAAGCACCATCAACACCTAAGATTCGAATCACTTCAAGAATAATATCTTTTCCAGATACAAATTCACTCGGTTTTCCTGTCATTACTACTTTAATAGATTCTGGAATTTTAAACCAGTTTCCACCAGTAATCATACCAAATGAGATATCTGTTGAACCCATACCTGTTGAGAACGCACCAAGTCCTCCATGGGTACAGGTATGTGAATCTGCACCAATAATAACATCTCCTGGTATTACTAAACCTTTTTCTGGTAATAATGCATGCTCAATTCCCATATCTTTTTCATCAAAAAAGTTTTTCAAGTCATGTTTCATCGCAAAGTCACGAGAAATTCTTGCTTGATTTGCACTCGCAATATCTTTTGCTGGAATAAAATGGTCAAGTACAATTGCAAAACCATCTGGGTTTGCTAATTTTTCAAAACCACCCTCTTCAAATGCCTTAATAGAAATAGGTGTTGTAATATCATTTCCAATTACCATATCAATTGGACTTCTTACAATTTCACCTGCGAATACTTCACGTCCTACGTGTTCACTAAAAATTTTTTCTGTAATAGTTTGACCCATTAAATTACTCCGTTAAGTAAATATACTATTTTTTTATTTTGGGGATTATAGCTAAAAATCCATAAAGTCCCAAATACTACTTCTGTTTTTGAGCTTTGGATTCTTTATAATGTAGATAAATGATACCCACAACAGCTAAGTCAATAATAACATCCGCTAAATTAAACACCGCAAACTCAAATTTATAATGCCAAAAGACATAATCAACGACGCCACCATGAACAAAGCGGTCGATAATATTGGATATTCCACCTGCAAAAATCATCACAATAGGTATATAATAGTAAGAGAGAATCTCTTTATTAAAGTATAAATAGAGTAATCCAGCTGTTAAAATAGCAATTTGGATATATTTTAAATTCCCCTCTAAAAAACTAAACATAGAAAAGGCAACGCCATAATTATAAGTTAATATGAGTGATATAACTGAGCCATCATAACGCCAATGTAAAAAAACAAATCCATATTTAATAATTTGATCAATAATGACCAAACTAATAAATAGAAACAATGATGTAATTATCTTTTTATTCATTGTTAATTATAGTTTACTTTGAAAAAAAGCAACAAGCTCATTCATTGTTGTTTCAACTAATGCCTTATCTTTTCCTTCAAGTAACACACGAAGCTTATTTTCTGTTCCAGAATAGCGAATTAGATCTCGCATACCTTTTGATCTAATAGATTCAAGCTCTTTATCTAATCCCTCAATCTCTTCAAGAGGTATCTTTTTACTCACATTAATATTAGTTAATATTTGAGGATAAAGGTCAAAGGCATTAAGTACTTCACTCGCTTTTTTACCACTTTTAATAATAAGTGCTAATACTTGTAACGCAGAAGCTAGTCCATCACCTGTTTTTGCTACATCAGAAAAAATAATATGCCCACTTTGTTCCCCTCCAAAGTTGATACTATCACTTTTCATGGTTTTTAATACATGTTTATCACCAACATCGGTTCGTCGTAATCCTAAATCAAATTGTTCAAGATAATCTTCTAAAGCTTTGTTACTCATTACTGTTGCTACACAAGATTCACCTTTAAGTGTTCCCTCTTGATTTAAATAAACACATAAGCTACCTAGAAGTTTGTCACCATGAACAACTTCACCTTTTTCATCAATCACCACTAATCTATCAGCATCACCATCTAAGGCAATTCCAATATCTGCTCGCACTTTTTGAACAATTTTACCAACATTTTTAGGGTGTAGTGCCCCACAATCCTCATTAATATTGTATCCATCAGGTTTTGCATTAATAGTAAAAACTTCTGCGCCTAACTCTTCTAAAATTGTTGGTGCTACTTTATAGGCTGCTCCATTAGCACAATCTAGGACAATTCTTAATCCATGAAGGGTTAAATCTTTAGGAAAAGAACTTTTTATAGAAACAATATAACGACCTATTACATCATCAATTCTTTTTGATGAACCAATTTCTTTACCAACAACTTGACCTGCTTGTCGCAAGTCTGTATCAAAAAAGATTTTTTCAATCTCTTTTTCACACTCAACACCTAATTTATCCCCATGATTATCAAAAAATTTAATCCCATTATCATCGAAAGGGTTGTGTGAAGCTGAAATCATGATTCCTGCATCACATCGCATCGACTCAGTTAAATATGCGATAGCAGGTGTTGGCATAGGACCAATTTGAATAACATCATATCCCACAGCAGTCAGACCACTAACTAAGGCATTCTCAATCATGTAACCACTTCGTCTTGTATCTTTTCCTACTAAAATTTTATTAGTTGTTGAATGCTTTCTGAAATAAATCCCTGCTGCCATTGCCAACTTCATTGTTGTCATTGCATCTAAGAAATCTCCAGCTCTTCCTCTTACACCATCAGTACCAAATAGTTTCATTCACTTTTCCTAAAATTAAACTTATTTTAAACTTACTTTAAAGTTATTTAGATACTATTCTACCCTTAAAATTTTTACAAAGAGGTTAAAATAAAATGGCAAATCACAAATCTGCTGAAAAAAGAGCACGACAAACTAAAGTTAGAACAGAGCGAAATAGATTCTTTAAAACTAGAATCAAAAACGTTACTAAAGATGTATTATCAGCTGTAGAAGCATCTGATAAAGAAAAAGCAGTTGAAGCAATGAAAGCTGCTAACAAAACTATTCACCACTGTGTATCTAAAGGAATCCTTAAAAAAGGTAACGCAGCGAGAAAAGTTAGTCGATTACAAACAAAAGTTAACGCTATATAATTAAGCGCTAACCCCGTCTTATTTTTATAAATATTAACCAATATGCTACAAGACAAACTACAACCATTTATTGACCGTTTTGAAGAGATTAACGACTTGTTAGTCTCTCAAGAGGTTATAAATGATATTAAACGTATGACTGATCTTTCTAAAGAACAGTCTAGTATCCAACCTATCGTTGATAAAGCCAAAGAGTATATTCAAGTAGTAGAAGACATCGAAGAGAATAAGATGTTACTTGATGATGATGAACTTGGTGAACTTGCAAAAGAAGAACTCAAAGATTTAGAATCACGAAAACCTGAACTTGAAGAAGAGATTAAAGTACTTATGATTCCAAAAGATCCAAATGATGATAAAAATATCTATTTGGAACTTCGAGCAGGTACAGGTGGTGATGAAGCTGCAATTTTTGTAGGTGACCTGTTTAGAGGTTATTTACGATATGCAGAAAATAACGGTTGGAAAGTTGAAATCATGAACCAAAATGAGAGTGAAGCAGGTGGTTATAAAGAGATTGTTGCACTTTTCAAAGGTGACCATGTTTACTCTAAACTAAAATTTGAAGGTGGAACACACCGAGTTCAAAGAGTTCCTGCAACAGAATCACAAGGTCGAGTTCACACTTCTGCTATTACAGTTGCTGTTATGCCTGAAGTTGATGATGTAGAGATTGAAATTAATGCCAATGATTTAAAAATTGATGTTATGCGTTCTTCTGGATGTGGTGGACAATCAGTAAATACTACAGATTCAGCAGTAAGAATCACGCACCTTCCATCAGGTATTGTGGTTACCAACCAAGACCAAAAATCGCAACACAAAAATAAAGAAAAAGCGATGAAGGTACTTAAAGCTAGGCTTTATGATTTAGAGATGCAAGAGAAGATGGAAAAAGAGGGAGCTGATCGAAAAGAACAAGTTGGAACTGGAGATAGAAGTGGTCGTATTCGAACCTATAACTATCCTCAAAATAGAGTTTCTGATCATAGAATTAACCTCACTTTATACCGACTTGAATATCTTATGAATGATGGATTATTTGATGAAGTCATTGATCCACTCATTGCTGACCATCAAGCAAAAATGATTGAAGCTAGCGGATTTTAATCCCTAGTTTTTTTCATATATACTATTTAGACTAATTTAAAAACTTCACTAACACTTAAGACAACTTCTTATACTATTAAGTAATCCTACAAAAGGAGCACTTATGAAAACGTTATTTCACACTTTACTTTTTGCTTTTTTTCTCATGACTTTACCACTTAAAGCTGACTATATTAAAAATGCTGTTATTGCTTGTTCTACATTAAAAGACATAAAAGCAGTTGAACCACACATTCATAAAGACTCCAATAAACATATTTTTAAGCAAGGGTGTCTTATTTTAACATCCAATGCTAAGATAAGTGTCACAAAAAATATTGACAATCGCTACTTACATATATTTATCCACGATTTAAATACAACCATGTATACCCTGAATCAAGGTATTGTATTAGAAAAATCAACGGGGCAAATCTAATAAAATTATTACAGTAACCAAGATGTAACCCATTGTCTATAAACTTCCATATCTAAAATTTTTATGGAGACAAAAAATGACAATGAAAAAAACTGCAATCGCTTTATTAGCATCTACTGCCTTAACGGTTTCTCTATCTGCTAGAGATCAAATTAAAATGGTTGGTTCTTCAACTGTTTACCCATTCGCATCAGCGGTAGCTGAAGAATTAGGAGCTACAACTAAATATCCAACTCCAGTAGTTGAATCAACTGGTTCAGGTGGTGGTATGAAACTATTCTGTGCTGGAAATGATATGAATACTCCAGATATTACAAATGCTTCAAGAAGAATGAAAAGCAAAGAGTTCAAACTTTGTGAAAAAAATGGTGTTACAAATATTACTGAAGCTGTAATTGGTTTCGATGGTATTGCCTTTGCACAAGATAAAACAAACAAACCTTTTAATATTTCTAAAAAACAATTAGCATTAGCAGTTGCTGCTGAAGTTCCATCAAAAGATGGTAAATCACTAATTGCTAACCCATATAAAAAATGGTCTGATATTGACGCTTCTTTACCAAATAGAGAAATCATTATTTATGGACCACCAAAATCTTCGGGTACAAGAGATGCATTTGAAGATATGGTTATGAAAGGAACGTTTAAAAAAATGTCAGTTTATACTGATCTTTACAAAGCGGATAAAAAAGCTAACAAAAAGTATAAAAAATACCATGTTGTAAGAACTGACGGTGTTTATGTACCATCTGGTGAAAATGATAATATTATCGTTCAAAAATTAACTAAAAACAAAAATGCATTTGGTATTTTTGGATACTCTTTCTTAGTTGAAAATGATGATAAATTAGCAGGTGCTACAGTAAATAATGTTGCTCCAACTCCAGATGCAATCTCCTCTGGAAAGTACCCAATTTCTAGATCTTTATTCTTCTACATCAAAAACTCTCACGCTAAAAGTGTTCCAGCGATGAAAAAATATACTGATATGTTCATGTCTGAAAACATGATTGGTAAAGAGGGAATCTTAAGTGAAATTGGATTAATTTCATTACCAGATGCTAAACGAGCTGCATTAAGAGAATCTGTTGCAAAAAGAACTAAATTAACTTTAGACGATTTAGCAAAAAAATAACATCTATTAAAGAAGAGGCTTGGGCTTCTTCTTTATAATGTGTTACTTAGGTTTTTATCTATTTTAGCGAACAAAGAGATAAAGATCTAAGTAACATATTTAAGAACTATTACATTACTTTTACAATATTATCTAAAAGGGTTCTTATGGTTACTAAGTGGATTGATATTATAAATAGACTTGATTTTGCTTTTCAACCTATCATCCATACCTACACAGGCAAAATCTATGCAGTAGAAGCACTGTTACGAAATGTTGATGTTGCAACTGGATTTCATAATATTCAAGATCTATTTGATTATGCCTTTGAGGAAGAACTCCTTTATCAAGTTGATATTGAGTTACGTCGTAAAGCTATTGAAAAATTCACTCACCTTAATATTGAAAACATTAAACTCTTTTATAACCTTGATAACCGTATTATCTATCAACAAAGCAGTCCAAAAGGTCAGACTTCTAAAATCTTAGAAGAGTTTAACCTTAAAAAAGATGCCATCTGTTTTGAACTGAGTGAAAAAGGCAGTATGATTGAACAAAATGCGATGACTAGAATGCTTCATAAATATAAAAAAGATGGGTTTTGTATCGCTATTGATGATTTTGGTATTGGGGTATCTGGTTTAAAACTTCTCTATTTTAGTGAAGCCAATATTATCAAACTTGACCGTTTTTTTATCACCAATATTCATAATGATGCTAAGAAAAAACTCTTTTGCTCCTCTATTGTAGATATGGCACATGTTATGGGAATGAAAGTCGTAGCTGAAGGGGTAGAAACCCAAGATGAGTTTTATACCTGTAAAGATATTGGGATTGATTTTATTCAAGGGTTTTTAGTTCAACGTCCTACTATCTTAACAAAAGAGATTCAACCTATTTATAAAAATATTCTCAAACTTCTTAAACATGATCGACGAGATGAGACTAAAAATCTGATTGATGAGAGTTATATAGAATATATTAAACCTATTAATATCAATACCTCTTTACATGATTTATTTGTTTATTTTAAAGACCACCCTCACAATACGTTTGTACCTATTGTTGATAACTATGAACATCTACAAGGTGTTATTTACGAAGTTGATATCAAAAAAATATCCTATTCACAGTATGGATTGTCCTTAGCAAAAAATGTTTCTTATAGTTCAAACTTAATTAAATTTATCAAACCCGCACTCTACGTAGAGTCAAGTTGGGGAATTGATAAGACCTTAGAGACTTATAATATGAACAGTGAAAATTCAAAAGGTATCTTTGTAACCGTTGCCAATAAATACCACGGATTTATCAATGTCAATGCCCTACTCTCTCTTTCTCATAAGCGCAACATTGAAATCGCAAAAAACCAAAATCCACTCACTAAGCTTCCAGGAAATAACAAAATCGAAGAGTTTATTTATCACTCTTTTAAAAAACTCAAGAAAAAAGAGACCTTTCATATGCTTTATTTTGATTTTAATGATTTTAAACCTTTCAATGATACCTATGGATTTCGACAAGGAGACCGTGCTATTTTGATTTTTTCAGAACTTATACAAAAAACCTTACCGCATAATACTTTTATTGCCCATGTGGGAGGAGATGATTTTTTTATTGGTTTTCAAAATAAATCCTATGAAGATGTCTACACTACCGCAAAACGAATCCAAGAAGAGTTTATTCAAAGTGTTAAAAACCTTTACTCAAAAGAGGATATCCAACAAGGTTTCATTTTATCCTATGATCGATTTAATATCCAACGAAAATTTGACTTTTTAAGTGTCTCTTGTGCCATCATAGAAATACATGAGAAAACAAAAAAAGAGAATTTCGACTATGCCTTAGGAAAAATAAAAAAACTATCAAAGTCCATAAATACGCCAGTTGGAGCAAGTGTGTAACCATTTTGTAACCATTTCAAAATACAATTATGAAAATTTAAAAGAAGAAAAGGTTACTTTTGAGTACGTTTGAATCAAAAAATAAAGCAACAGAAATCAAAGAGAACATTATCAAGTTTTTACTGATTACCGCATCAATAATTTCTGTTCTTACCACTTTTGGAATTCTATTTTCAATCCTTTTTGAAGCAATAGAGT
>CAZIES010000090.1:0-3857 GCA_964538295.1 uncultured Arcobacter sp.
AGTGATTGCCCGCTCAAGTCCAGTGAAAACAGAACGTGCAATAATACTTTGACCGATATTTAACTCTTCAATCTCTTTAATTGAGGCAATCTCCATCACATTTTGATAGTTTAATCCATGTCCTGCTGCAACTCTTAGGTTTAATTCATTAGCTTTTATAGCCGCTTTTTTAATAGCCTTACGGGATTTTTTCAATGCATCTTTTAATTGAGCTCTTGAAAGTTCTAACTCTTTAATACTATGATGCGTATTAAGAAGGTTTCCATGAAGCATGGCGTAAATATTTGCAAAAGTTCCAGTATGAAGTTCTATCCACTCTACCATGAGTTGTTCGGATAACTCTATCATCTCTTTTGTAGGGTCTATAAAGAGTGAGACTTCTATTTCATTTTCATGCAGTCGATTGACAACTTTTTTGATTTTTTCAAAGTTTGATTTTAAGTCTAAACCACCTTCTGTTGTAACCTCTTGACGGTTTTCAGGTACTAAGGTAACTCGAGCTGGTTTATATTTAATCATTAAATCAATAATATCGTTGTTGATTGAACACTCAAGATTAACAGGTAAAGATGAAAGTTCACAAATTCGTTTTGCATCATTGTCATGAATATGGCGTCGGTCTTCTCGTAAGTGAATTGTTATTTGATCAGCACCTGCAAGTTTACAAATACCCAGTGCATCTAATGGATTGGGGTCATTTATTTTTCTAGCCTCTCTTAATACAGCAATATGATCGATATTTACACCAAGTAACACGATAAATTTCCTTTAATAATATAATTTAGACGAGTTATCGTCTTTAGTTAATTGTTGATTGGGTATAATATCGCAATTTTAATAAATTTAGGAAACTTAATGATTCGAAAATGTTTATTTCCAGCCGCAGGATATGGGACGCGATTTTTACCTGCAACAAAAGCGATGCCAAAGGAGATGTTACCCGTTTTAACTAAACCACTTATTCAGTATGGGGTAGAAGAAGCATTAACAGCAGGATTAGATACAATGGCCATTGTTACTGGACGTGGAAAACGTTCTATTGAAGATCATTTTGATATTTCATATGAGCTAGAACACCAAATTAAAGGGACAACAAAAGAGCACTATTTAACAGAAATTAGAGACGTAATTACACGATGTACTTTTTCATATACACGACAAATAGAGATGAAAGGATTAGGTCATGCAATTTTAAGCGGGCAAACCTTAATAGGAAATGAATCCTTTGCTGTTCTTTTAGCAGATGATTTATGTGATAATACCTGTGAACAAGGTAGTGTGCTTTCTCAAATGGTAGAATTGTATAAAAAGTATCAATGTTCGATTGTAGCTATTGAAGAAGTACCTAAAGAGGAAACCTTTAAATATGGTGTAATAGCAGGTGATGAAATTGAAGAGGGTATTTATCAAATTACTGATATGGTAGAAAAACCTGAACCAAAAGATGCACCATCAAATTTTGCTATTATTGGACGATACATTTTAACACCAGATATTTTTGAAGTTATTGAAAATACACCAGCAGGTCGCGGGGGCGAAGTTCAAATTACTGATGCACTATTAACCCAAGCAAAACAAGGCAAAGTAATTGCATATAAATTTAAAGGGCAACGATTTGATTGTGGTAGTGTTGAAGGATTTGTAAGAGCTACAAACTATTTTTATAATAAATAAAAAAGAGTTATTAAACTGAAGTAACAAGAGTATTTCTTGTTACTTATTTGTTGATTATGCTAAATCTTTAAGTGTAGCGATATTTGCTGCAAGTTTATTGTGGACTTCTAAGTATTCCAGTTCTGGCTTAGAGTCTGCAACAACTCCTGCTCCTGCTTGAAATACCACTTGATCTTTAGTTAACATGGTTGTTCGAATTGTAATAGCACTGTCCATATTTCCATCAAATCCAAAGTAAGCAATACTTCCAGAGTAAAAGTTACGTTTTATGCCTTCAAATTGAGCAATAAGTTCCATCGCTCTAATTTTTGGCGCTCCTGTCATAGTTCCTGCAGTAAATGTTGCGGCAAAAAGATCAAACATGTCATATTTTTCATCAATAATGGCTTCCACATCTGAAACAATATGCATAACGTGAGAATATCTTTCAATTCGCATAAGGTCAGTAACTTGAACAGTTCCTGCTTTTGCACAACGACCTACATCATTTCTTCCCAAATCAATTAGCATAATATGTTCGGCTCTCTCTTTTGGATCATTGATAAGTTCATGTTCCATTTCAAGATCTTTATCAATGGTATTACCCCGTTTTCGTGTACCGGCAATTGGTCGTAAGAGAATATGTCCATCAACTAAACGAATCATAACCTCAGGAGAACTTCCTGCAATTGAAAAATCTTCGAACTCTAAGAAGAAAAGATAAGGACTGGGGTTTTTACTTCTAAGAGCCCTGTAGAAACTCAAGTGATCAACAACTGCTTTTTGTGTAAAACGATTTGACATAAGAATTTGGAAAACATCTCCACTACGAATCATCTCTTTTGATTTTGCAACCATTTCAAAAAACTCTTCTTTAGAGTAGTTAAATTTCCCTTCATCTAAGAGTTCTGCTTTTTTAAGTGGGGAAAAGTGATAATGAGTATTAAGCTCTTCTTCAATTGTTTCAAGTTGTTGTTCACAACTCTTTACAGAAGTAACCATAATAAGTTTTGAAGTTTTATGTGAAAAACCTAAAATAATTTTAGGACGTACTAAATCCAAATCTGGGATATTAAGGTCATCTTGTAGGTTGTCCATATAAGGTTTTAGTGTTGGCTCAAACTCTTTTCCTATATCATATCCAACATTACCCATAAAACCATCTACTAAACCAATACCTAACTCTCTTGATTTGGCTTTATAAATCTCTTTATCAAATTGTTTGTAGTATTTTTGTAGAAATTTTAATGGGTTGGCATCAACGGTAGTAACTACCCCTTCTTCATTTTTGAAAAAAGTTTCATTGTTTTGATGCCAAACTCTTTCTCTTTCTCCAATAAAAATAAATGAGTAGTTTCCATCACTTGAATTGATTGTACTTTCAAATAAAAAGGTAATTTCATCTTGAAATATACCTTTTACTTTTTCATAAATAGACACAGGAGTAAACTGATCTAAAAATAGTTCTTTAGAATAAAAATTCATTAAATATAATTACCTTTAAAATGACAATATAAATGCACTGTTAATTTGCAGTTTTTGTTTTATTTGTGGCATTTGTATTTGTGCATGAGCTTTATTTCTGTATGGTCCAATAAGTACTTTGGTATAAGTTTTATCTTTAATTTTTACTTTATAAAGTTTATACTCTAGTCCTTTTGCACTAATACTATCAAGATATTTTTGACTAATTGGTTTTGAAAATGCTCCAATTTGAACAAAGGTTCCTTGTGGTTTTGTTGTGATGGCACTACTTTTAGAAGCAGATTTAGCAGGAGTACTTTTTTCTACTTTTGGTTCAGTTTTAGTCAATATAGGTTGCTCTTTTTTTGTAGGGGCAACTTTAGGTACTAGTTCTTTTTTTGCCTCTTTTACAGGAGCAAGTATTTTATCAATCTCTTTTTTAGGGGCAACTTTTAAAGGCTCAATTTTAGGTTGAGTTTTTTTAGGTTGAACTACTTTTTTACTATTCTTGATATCAAAGATATCTTCTTTTAACTCTTTTGCTTTTTTTATCTCTTTTGGATCAGGTAGAGGTAATTTAACTTTCTTCTCTTCTTTTTCAATTGATTTTAAATCAAGCGTGGCATTTGACGCCTTTTTTTCAGCTTCTGTTTTTTGATCTTTAATATTTTTTAGTTTTTGATTAATAATTTTTTGGTATTGCTTTTCAATGTTGTCATCATTTAAAGCTTTTTCTTGTT
>CAZIES010000090.1:3957-8274 GCA_964538295.1 uncultured Arcobacter sp.
GTATCAATCTCATCTATTTTTGATTGTAACTCTTCTTTTTCTTGTTTTAACTGAACATTTTTTATAAAGTTTTCACCTTTTATTTCCATCATTCACCCCTTGAATTTTTAGGTTTGTAAGCAGTTTAATTAACTGCTTACATTGTACCAATTAGTATGTTGATTTATTATAAATTACAAAGTTTCTTGCTAATTGTTTTAACTCTTCTTTAATTGTTGCTTGTAAATCTGTGTTGTTAATATCATCCAATACATCACAAATCTTATTGGCGATTACCTCAAATTCAGCTTCTTTCATACCTCGTGCTGTAAGTGCAGGAGAACCTACTCGAATACCTGAAGTTACAAAAGGGCTTCGAGTTTCACCTGGAACAGTATTTTTATTTACGGTAATTCCTGCATTTCCTAAGGCTGCATCGGCATCTTTTCCTGAGAAATCTTTATTTAAAAATGATACTAATACTAAATGGTTATCGGTTCCATCAGATACAATATCATATCCTCTTGACATTAATACCTCTCCTAATACTTTTGCATTAGCTTTTACTTGTTTTGCATAAGTTTTCCACTCAGGAGCTAAAATTTCTTTAAATGCAACAGCTTTTGCCGCCATTACATGTACAAGTGGTCCACCTTGTAATCCTGGGAAAATTGCCGAGTTGATTTTTTTAGCAATGTCTTCATCATTACACATAATCATACCACCTCGTGGTCCTCTAAGTGTTTTATGTGTTGTTGTTGTTACGACATCTGCGTAAGGGAATGGGCTCATATGCTCACCTGCTGCAACGAGTCCAGCAATGTGTGCAATATCAGCAAATAAAATTGCTCCTACTTCATCAGCAATCTCTCTAAATCGTTTAAAGTCAATTTCTCTAGCATATGCAGAAGCACCACAAACAATAATTTTAGGTTGACAAATTTTAGCAATATCTAAAACTCTATCATAATTAATTCGTCCATCTAATTCTACACCATAGTAAAATGCGTGATAATTTTTACCAGAAAATGATGGTTTAGAACCATGTGTTAAGTGCCCACCATGAGATAAGTCCATACCTAAAATTTTATCGCCAGCTTTTAAAAGTGCTGCATAAACTGCACCATTAGCTTGACTTCCTGAGTGAGGTTGAACATTTGCATAGTTACATCCAAAAATTTCACATGCTCTATCAATTGCTAACTGTTCTGCTTGGTCTGCAAATTCACATCCACCATAATATCTTTTGTATGGGTAACCTTCTGCATATTTATTTGTAAATACTGAACCCATAGTTTCCATAACGGCTGGACTTGTGAAGTTTTCACTTGCAATCATCTCTAAGTGGTCAGTTTGTCTTTCACACTCATTTTCAATAATATCAAAAATCTCTTTATCTGCTGTCTCTAAATTTGCATTTGAAATAAAACTCATACTTTTTTCTCTCCTAATTATTTATTTTCTTCTTCATTATCGTTATGTAAATCAATCTCTTGTTTGATTGGTTTCATTGCTGGAAATAGTAATACATCTCTAATTGAGTGTTCATTTGTTAGCATCATAACAAGTCGGTCAATCCCAATTCCTTGTCCTGCACATGGTGCCATTCCATAGGATAGTGCATTGACAAAATCTTCATCCATTTCATGGGCTTCATCATCACCACCAGACTCTTTAGCTGCCATTTGATCTTTGAATCGCTCTAATTGGTCAAGTGGGTCATTAAGCTCAGAGAATGCATTTGCTATCTCTTTTCCTGCAATAAACAGTTCAAATCTATCTGTTAGATGTGGTTTCTCATCATTTCTTCGTGCAAGTGGTGAGATTTCAACGGGATACTCTGTAATAAAGGTAGGATTAAGTAATTTATCTTCAACATATTCGTCAAAGAGTTCACCTTGAAGTTGACCTAAATTCATCTTTTCATTAACATCTACATTTGCTGCTTTTAAATAAGCAATAATTTTTTCTTTATCTTCTGTAACATCAGCAGGAACACCACCAATATCAGTTAAAGATTGAATTAATGGAATTTCATTAAATTGTGTAAAGTCAATCTCAATATCACCATGTGGTAAGGTTGTTGGAAGTTCTAAATGTTCAAATAAAAAGTCAAAATACTCTTTAGTAAGTTCAATTAAATCTTTGTATGTTTTATACGCCCAATAGAATTCAATAGAGGTAAACTCTGGATTATGTGTTGCATCCATTCCTTCATTTCTAAAACATCTATTAATTTCAAATACTGCTTCAAATCCACCAACAATACATCTTTTTAAGTATAATTCAGGTGCAATTCGTAAAAATCTATCAACACCAAGCGCATTATGATGGGTTGTAAATGGTTTGGCATTTGCTCCACCTGCAATTGGGTGCATCATAGGAGTTTCAACTTCTAAGAAACCTTTATTTTCAAAAAATCGTCGTGTTAAAGAGATCACTCGTGAACGAATATGAAATGTTTTTCTCACTTGCGAGTTCATAATTAAATCTAAATATCGTTGTCTGTATCGTAACTCTTTATCTGTAATCCCATGGAATTTTTCAGGTAGTGGTGAAATTGCTTTTGTTAAGATTTTTAAGTCATGAACATGCAGTGATAGTTCCCCTTTATTGGTTACAAAAGGATATCCTGCAACTTCAATAATATCACCAACTTCAATAGTTTTTTTAAAGATGTCGTTATAAAAACCTTCTGCTAAGTTATCTCTTGCTACATAAATTTGTAAAATACCACTTTCATCTTCAATTTTTAAAAAAGAAGCTTTACCCATAAGTCTAAAAAATTTAATTCTTCCTGCAACGGTGTAGTGTCTTTTTTCATCACGTTTCTCTTCTTTTTGAAAGATATCACTGTTGACATTTAAGTATTTTGAAATAGTTGTATTTCGTTGACTATCATTGGCATAAGGGTTAATATCTAACTCTCTTAGTTTATTTGCCTTCTCTATTCGTTGTTGTATGTATTTGTTCTCAAACAATATTAATTTCCTTTTGTCACTTCTTCTTTAGTTGTGTTTAAATCTTCTGTAATAGTTTTTGTCTCTTGAGCTGGAGTTTCTATCTGCTTTTTGATTTCATTTACTTTTTCATCAAGTTGCTTTTTCATCTCTTCATTGATGATTTCTTTTGTTGTCTCTTCAACTTTTGTTGTTACTTCTTCAACTTTTTCTTTAATAATTTGCGTGGTTGGTTTATTCTGCTCTTTTGTTTCTTTAACTTCTTTTGTAGATGCTGGAACAACAGTATCTACTGTTTTATCAACACTGTTAACAAATTTTGAAGTGTCAAGTTTCATAATGTATGAACCTGTTTTTACTAAAAATGGGAAAACAAGTGATTTATTAAACTGTTTGTCTAATGTCGTTTTAAAAGAGTCAACTTGGTAAAGGGCATAAGCAATAACAGAAAAGATTAAAAATATTTTAGCTGCACCAAATGCAAACCCTAAAACTCTATCAACAATACCTAGTCCACTCATCGAGGTGACTTTTGTTAAAATCATACCAATAAGGTAAACAATTAACCAAAATCCAATAAGTGCAGTAATAAAACCTAAAAGACTAATTGTTGCACCATTTTCTAAACCTAAAACAGGTTTAATTATTTCACCTACTGTGTCTGAAAGTCTAGATGCGACAAAGATACCACCAACAATTCCAATAAGACCGAATACCTCTTTTATAAATCCTTTAAAAAGTCCTTTTATTCCTAAAAGAACGGTAATT
Organism: uncultured Arcobacter sp.; assembly: GCA_964538295.1. Lineage (GTDB taxonomy): Bacteria > Campylobacterota > Campylobacteria > Campylobacterales > Arcobacteraceae > Arcobacter_A. Next base: position 7,665 of record CAZIES010000090.1, read on the forward strand.
GCTATAATGACTATATCGAATGTAGTAAAATCTTGCATCTATTTCCTTTAATTTGCCATATTGAGATTTCGTTATTGGCATTTATAATTATCGGGGATTATAGCAAAAAAATTTAAAATAAAAGTTTAATAGAAGAAAAATTATTCTTTTAATAATAACCTCAATAAAAGTAGTGATACTTTTTGTCCCATGCAATAAAAAATTAATTTACTCCATCTTAATATTTTTTGGATAAAATACGCACCATGATAAAACGATACCCAACCAAGAAAATATATGTGGGTGATGTGGCTATAGGTGGTGATTCTCCTATATCTGTACAATCAATGACATATAGTAAAACTTCTGATATTGAAGCTACTGTTGAACAAATACGAGCTTTACATTTTGCTGGAGCAGATATTGTGCGTGTGGCAGTTCCAGATATGGCAGCAGCCAATGCTTTAAAAGCTATTAAAGAACAGACTACTTTACCTTTAGTGGCAGATATTCATTTTAATCACAAGTTAGCTTTAATTGCTGCTCAAGTTGTTGATTGTATTCGTATAAATCCTGGAAATATTGGTAATAAAGAACGTGTTAAAGAAGTAGTACGTGCGTGTAAAGAGCG
>CAZIES010000090.1:8374-10416 GCA_964538295.1 uncultured Arcobacter sp.
CATTTAGGAGTGACTGAAGCTGGAACATTGTTTCATTCAACAATTAAATCTTCTATTGCTTTAGGAAGTTTACTGCTTGATGGTATAGGTGATACCATGCGTATTTCAATAACGGGTGAGCTTGAAAAAGAGATTGAAGTAGGGCGTGCAATTTTAAAAGATGCAGGACTTACTAAAGAGGGGCTTAATATTATTTCGTGTCCTACATGTGGAAGAATTGAAGCTGATTTAGTTAGTGCCGTGGCTGAGGTTGAAGAGAAAACTAAACACATTAAAACACCACTAAATGTTTCGGTAATGGGATGTGTGGTAAATGCCTTAGGTGAAGCAAAAAGTGCAGATGTAGCCATTGCATATGGAAAAGGGAGTGGTTTGATTATCAAAAAAGGTGAAACCATTGCAAAACTGCCAACTGATGAGTTATTAGAGCGCTTCTTAAAAGAGGTTGAATTCGAAGCTAAAAAAGAAGAGGAACAAAAGTAAACGATGGATAGTGTATATAGCATAAATATAGAACGAGCAGTTCTTAGTTCAATTCTTTTTAACCCTGAAGAGATAGAAGATATCTTAGGGGTACTTAAAGCTAAAGATTTTTATCTTCCCGCCCATCAAAAAATCTTTGATGTTATGGAAAAGCTGCATCATAATGATATGCCAATTGATGAAGAATTCATTCGAAAAAAGATTGACAATAAAGATGTTGATGACTCAATTCTCATTGAGATTCTTTCGGCAAATCCCATTACAAATACCATGGCATATGTCAAAGAGATAAAAGATGGAAGTGTTAAGCGAGAACTTGCAAGTTTAGCAACAACTATAAAAAAAGTAGCCATTGAAGATGATATTTTAGCTACTGAAGCCGTTGATACTGTACAAAATGAACTCTATAAAATCACAACAGACTCTTCATCTACTGAGTTAAAAGATATGGAGACTATCTCTGGTGAAACGTTAGATTATATTAAACGTATGAAAGAGATGGGAAATAAGTATCTTATTGGTGAAACAACAGGATTTTATAACCTTGATAAAAAAACAACTGGATTTAATGCGGGTGATTTAGTCATTATTGCAGCTCGTCCTGCAATGGGTAAAACAGCACTTGTTTTAAATATGGGATTAAAAAATGTGGAAGCAGGCAAGGGTGTTATTATTTTCTCTCTGGAAATGCCAGCAGAACAATTGATGCTAAGAATGCTTAGTGCAAAAACTTCTATTCCTTTACAAAATCTTCGTAAAGGGGATATGGATGATAGTCAATGGAGTAATTTATCAAAAGCTTTTGATGATTTAAACAGTAAAAAACTTTTTGTAGATGATGGCGGAAGTCTGAATATCAATCAACTTCGAGCAAGGGTGCGAAAACTAGCCCAAAATCAAGATAATAATATCTCAATGATTATTATCGATTACTTGCAACTTATGCAAGGAACAGGTGGAAAAGATAGACACTTAGAAGTTTCAGAAATTTCAAGAGGGCTTAAAATGTTAGCAAGGGAGATGGGAATACCAGTTATTGCTCTTTCTCAGCTGAACAGGGGATTAGAAAACCGTCCTGATAAACGACCTATGCTTTCAGACTTAAGAGAATCAGGTTCAATCGAACAAGATGCTGATATTATCATGTTCGTATACCGTGATGATGTTTATAAAGAAAGAGATGAAGCCAGAAAAGAGAAAGAGGCAAAAGATAGAGGAGAAGAGTATAAATCAACCTTTATCAACAAACCAATAGAAGAAGCAGAAATCATCATAGGAAAACAAAGAGCAGGACCAATAGGTACAGTAAAGCTGGACTTCCAAAAAGAGTTCACAAGGTTTGTAGATAAAGAGAATTCACATGAAGCACCAATCGAAGTTGTTTTTGAAAGTGTTGCAGATGTGAATAAAGAGACATCGATAGATGTGCCAACAATATTATAAAGATAATTACATAGAAGAAAAATGAAAATAGTAAAGTTTTAATCTTTTTCTTTATAGCAAAAGAATTAAAAGTGATAGTAGCTGAGTTTAAATGAGAACTATCTAGTAATCTTAAT
>CAZIES010000091.1:0-4520 GCA_964538295.1 uncultured Arcobacter sp.
ACAAAAGAGGAAAAATAAATAACTTTCCTCTAGTTAGCTTCCTTCTCCGCTAAATACTGAGCCAAAGTCTTCATCTTCTTCAACTTCCTAGGCTCCACATCCAAAATATCAGTCATAGACTTTACACCCATTGACAATAAATACTGCAAGTTACTATCAAAAGTAGCCTCTTCGATTACATAAATTTCATCTTTATGCACTTCAAACATATAGCCCCCATTTGGGATGGGTGTCATGGATAGGGTTACGGTGTAGTGGTCTTTGATGATAGATTCCTTTGTTGAGTACATTAAACCTATGTTGTAACTTTTTTTTGCAAACCCATTGATGGCTACAACGAGAACTTTTTTCTCCCCTGATTTTGACGTGTTAAAAATATTGATAAGTTCTTTTATCGTTTCATACCCTGGGATTTTTGAGTAGATTTTTTGGATAAAATTTCCTAAACTTGTCTCGACAAAAATACCAATAACATATGCCATAAAACCTATAATAAATAAACCTATTACTGTCCATAAAAACGGATATTTTTCGGGTTCAAAACCAAAGAATTGGAACATATTCCCCGTAAGTGCATCAACTTTATCATATAACCAAAGTGCAATAATTGTTATGGCAATAATTGGGGCTAACCAAAAAAGACCCTTTAAAATAACGGTGATAAAATGATCTTTGCCATAAGCTAAATAGGCTTTGACTTTGTCTAACATAAAAAACCCTTTTAATTATAATATTTTATTGTAACGAGTAGTTAATAAAAGATACGAAATAAACTAGAGATTCTAATAATTGGATAAAAAATAGTTTGAAAGATAGGGAAAGTTATACCTGCAAAAGCTCAATCCAAATGTCATCTCTAAGCATGGGAGGAAGAAGTGATGAGGACGGATTGAACCTTGCTTGGTACTTGTATATTAAAAATCAGTACTGACGTAAGTTTATCAAACAACAATAGCAAAACCATAGCAATTAATCAAAAAAGATAAACTTCTATCACAATAGACGTATATAAAGGCTTTTTAATCGGTTTTTTACTATAATATCCAACTATTATTAGAGCTAAATTTTACCTATCTTCTAGGTGAATTATTATTTAGTCTGATAAAAAGAACAGGAGCTTCTTTGTACACAAAAGAACTAAATGCGATAAAAAAATCAAACCTTTTAAGAGTGCGTAATATCTATGATGAAAACTTAATAGATATGGCATCAAATGACTATTTAGGATTAGCGAGTAATAAAACGCTTTTTACCAATAGTTATGAAAAAATCTTAAAAGAGCAGTACCATGCCCCAAAAGCCTCATTGCTTGTCAATGGCTATTCCAAATTCCACAAGGAGTTTGAAAAAAATTTATGTCTATTTAATGGCTTTGAAGATGGTGTTGTTGTAGGAAGTGGTTTTTTAGCAAATATTTCGCTCATTGAAGCTTTAGTGAGAAAAGGGGATACTCTTTTTATTGATGAAGAGTATCATGCAAGTGGTATCTTAGCAACAAAACTTCTTGAAAAAAACCAAGTCGTAGTATTTGAACATAATAATCCAGAAGATTTAAAGCAAAAGATGCAAAACAATAAGGCAAAAAAAAGAACCTTGATTGCCATTGAAGGAATCTACTCTATGGGTGGAGATATTGCCCACAAAGAGATTTTTGATATAGCAGACAACAATAATGCGATTTTAATCGTTGATGAAGCTCATAGTTCAGGTGTCATTGGAGAGAATTTATCAGGTATATTTAACCACTATGGAATCACACCCAAAGAAAATCACATTAAGATGGGAACTTTAGGAAAAGCCTATGGAAGTTACGGTGCGTATATATTAGCCAGTGCACATATTATTGAGTTTTTACTCAACCGTGCAAAAGCGATTATTTACACCACAGCACCTTCACTGTTTGATACCGTTTTAGGGAATGAGTCCCTAAACTATATTCAAACTAACAGCTCAGAATTAAAAAAAGAGATAAAAAAACGTCAAGAGCTCATTAAAAATGAGTTAGGAGTTGAAGCACAATCACTTATTATTGCCTATGAAGTTGGTGATAATAAAAAAGTATTGCAAATTCAAGCGCATTTGAAACAAAAAGGTTATCTTGTTGGTGCAATAAGACAACCAACCGTTAAAAGTGCAATTATACGTCTCATTGCAAAAATAGACGTACCCCTAGACCACTTAAAAGAAGTGTGTCAAATAATAAAATCATACTGAGGAAAAAATGGAAACAATTAAAGAGCTAATCAATGGTAATGAAACCTTTAAAAGTAAAGAGTTCCCTTACTTTGAACAAGACTTAAAGAAATCAGTTATTCATGGTCAACATCCAAAAGTTCTCTTTATAGGATGTTCAGACTCACGAGTAACACCTGATTTGATGTTAAACACAAAACCAGGTGACATGTTTATCTTACGAAATGTAGGAAACTTTGTAGCCCCTTTTAAAAGAGATGAAGATTTTCACGGAAGTGCAGCAGCAATTGAGTATGCTGTTTCAGTGTTAAACGTAGAAAATATTATTGTATGTGGACACTCACACTGTGGTGCTTGTAAAAGTCTATATGATTATGATGATATTCCTGATGATGATTCATTAATACATGTAAAGACGTGGCTTAAACTTGGAATGAAAGCAAAAGAGAGAACGTTGAAAAACCATCGATTTACAACCGAACAAGAGATGTATCGGGCAACTGAAAGAAACTCAATTCGGCATCAGTTAGATAACCTTATGACTTATCCTGAGATTAAACAAAGAGTTGCAGAAGGTACACTTGAAATTCATGGATGGTACTATGATATTGAGACAGGTGATATCTTCTTTTATCGTGAAGAGACAGATGACTTTAGACCACTAAAAGAGTACGTTAATGAACAATAAAAATATTGAAGTAAGACGTCTGCCTAAAAAAACAATTTATATGATTGTTGGTTTAATTATATTAGGTGTTATTGCTTCATTTGCCATGTCACTCTCCCAACAAGCCAAAATGAATGGTATTTTAAAGACTTTAGGATTTCCTAATGTTACAGGTATCACTATTTATAATAAGTCACCTGTACAAGATGATGCAACAAAAATGCGGGGTGAACTCACAAAACTAAAGTTTAAAGACCTAAATACAGGTAAAGAGTGTTTTGGCTTTGTACTAAAAAATAAAAAGACTGGTGAATACACCAAAGATCTCGATTGTAAGTAAGGCTAAGAATGGATATATTAAAGAAGCTAGAAAAAGGCGTACGCTTAGATTTTGACGATGGGGTTAAACTGTACGATTTAGACCTTTTTCAATTAGGATTTTATGCCAATAAAATCCGTGAAGAAAAACACAATAAAAAGACCTATTTCAATATCAATCGACACATAAACCCAACTAATATTTGTAAAGATGTCTGCCAATTTTGTGCCTACAGTGCCAGTAGAAAAAACCCTAACCAATATGCTATGAGTCATGAAGAGATTTTAGATGTGGTTGCAAGTTCATCAAAAAATGGTGTTAAAGAGGTGCATATAGTTTCAGCACACAATCCCAATACGGGACTAGAATGGTACTTAGATGTTTTTAGAAAAATTAAATTTTCCTACCCTGATATTCACGTCAAAGCTCTCACTGCAGCAGAAATTCATTTTTTAAGCCAAGAGTATAACCTAAGCCATGAAGATATTATTCAAAAAATGTTAGATAGTGGTGTTGACTCTATGCCTGGTGGTGGTGCTGAAATCTTTGATGAGCAGGTGCGAAAAAGAATTTGTGGTGGAAAAGTAAGCTCACAAGAGTGGCTTGATATCCATAAACTTTGGCATCAAGCGGGTCGTCAAAGTAACGCAACCATGTTATTTGGACATATAGAGTCAAGAGAACATCGTATTGACCACATGCTTAGACTTCGAAATCTACAAGATGAAACAGGTGGATTTAATGCTTTTATTCCTCTTGTTTTTCAAACTGCAAATAACTACTTAAAAGTAAAAGAAGCACTAACGGGTCAAGAGATACTTAAAACCTATGCAATCGCTCGGATTTTACTGGACAATATTCCTAATATCAAAGCCTATTGGGCTACTTCTACGGTTAAACTCGCACTCATTGCACAAGAGTTTGGAGCTAATGATTTAGATGGAACGATTGAAAAAGAGTCTATCCAAAGTGCTGCAGGAGCTGCAAGTGCTAAAGGGGTACAAGTGCAATCTTTTGTTGATTTGATTAAAAACTCTGGTTTCACACCTGTTGAGCGAGACTCTATTTATAATGAATTAAAAGTTTGGTAAGCCAAACTTTTAATCCTTTACTTAATACTTCATTAGTGGTTTTCAAAAAACCATATCAATGATTTTGATGAAATTGTAGGTTAAATTTTGTTTCAATACCATCAGTTACTTTAATAAAGCTAACTGGATAATTTACATGTACAGAGTAAGCTAAATGATTTAATCGCTTCATCACATCAAAGAAAACTTGTGGAGAATCAACAACCATAACAATTTCATAGTTATACGTTGTTACTTCTGATTTAAATGA
>CAZIES010000091.1:4620-8695 GCA_964538295.1 uncultured Arcobacter sp.
ACTTTAAAGAGATTTTCTATTTCAGTTTGAATGGTTTGGTTTTTTTGAAGATGGTTTGGTAAATTTGGATATTTTTTAACAATAGGTTTTTTTTCTTCAATTTTTTTAACCTCTTTTTTCTCTTGTAAAAAACTGTTAATTTCATTTTCGAAAAATGTAAATGCACCACCTACTAATAACCCTATTAGAATAATAAATGCTAAAAGATTTCGTAAAAGCTTACTTCTTTTTTTCCGTGGTTTAACAAAGCTTTTCTCTGTTGCATTTTGAGCTTTTGACAGTTCAAAAAGTGCCTCTTTTATGGAAATATTATGGTAGTTTATATCAATCATTAACTCACTATTGAGCATATCAATTTGAGAATCATTGAGTTGTTTTTGGCTATATAAAACATTGACCTTTTCAATGAAATTATCATTTTGAAGATTATAAAAGTCTTTTACTGCTCCATTGATGGCTTCTTGAAGTTGAAGATAATAAATTTCATCAAAAAGTTTTTGTCCCACCACATCACTCTCATAAAATTTTGTCTCTTGGATCTCTTTAAAAGTACTTAGTTCCACAACTTTATGGTCAATAATTTCACTTTTATTATCAGTAATTAAAATATACGCATAATTATTAATAGTCAAAAGCAGCAAGGAGTTTTTTGAAGGATTAAGTTCTAAATAGAGGTTTAAAATTTGAAAAGGTGAAAAGATATAATCAATCCCAGTTAGTGCAAAATAATCTTTTGTATGCTCAATAGAAATTTTCTCAGCAAGGACATCAAAATGTGCATTTAAAGAGGCAACTTTATACTCTTTTGCTAATTTTTTAGACTCTCTTTTACTAACAAGTTTTTGATGATTATCAATACACAAGGCAGATAAATAGGTTTTACGTACCTCTTTTTGCCAAATATTGAGTTTGGTAGCAATATCTTTTGGTAAAATTTTATCATAAATGATAAATGTCGACTCTTTACCAAAGGCGGTTTTTCCATCATCAAGTTTTTTATAATCAATTTTGAGCTGATTGTTATACTTGACGATACTTACATATTGAGACTCTTTATTAAACATATCCTATTCCATAGCATTTATTAACATTTTCTCTTTTATAAACTCTTTGGCAACTTCATTTTCCATATCTGAAATATCTAATGGTTCCGAGATAAAAAACTCTAGTGTGCCAAAAGGTTTTGGTACAATAAACTTATCCCATGACTTAAACTGCCAATATTTAGTGGGTTTACAATTAAATGCCAATATTTTAGCATCTGTTTTCTTTGATATGGCTACGATACCATCTGCAATTGAGTGGCGTGGTCCTTTTGGTCCATCAGGTGTAATAGCAATATCATCCCCACCTTTGAGTTCTTTAATAGCTGCAATAAGTGCTTTTGCCCCACCACGGGTACTTGACCCTCGTACAGAGTGGATACCTAGGTGTTCTACGGTTTTAGTAATAGCTTCCCCATCTCTGTGGTCAGAAATCATCGCACTTACTTTTCCATGAGGTTTAAGTTTTTGATAATTAAAAGGTTGCATAAGAAGTTCACCATGCCAAAAGGCAACAACATAAACCTTGTCTTTTAGCTCTTTTGGATGGTGAAAGATTTTTTTGCTCGTTATATAAATAAACCTAACAAAAAGTTGTAAGATAAAAGGTAAAATTTTTGTCAGTAAAAAATGTTTCATTTACTGTACCACTTCACCTTTTAATGAAGTTCGTGATGCTGCAGTGATTTTAATATCAACAAAACGCCCTAGAAGTTCATCACTTCCTTTAACAAAAACTTGCATAAAGTTATCAGTAAGTCCCGCAACTTCACCATTTGGTTTTAAACTTTCAAAAAGCACTGTAAAAGTTTTACCAATATTGGCATTCATCAATTGGCTTTGATGCTCTTTGTGTAAGTCAATCACTTGGGTTAAACGCGCACTTCCAATATCATCAGCAATCTCGTCATCTTTTAACTCTAACGCTTGGGTATTTGGTCGAGGTGAATATTTAAAATTAAAAATTTGATCAAATTTTACTTGATTAATCACATCAATTGTATCTAAGAAATCCTCTCGTGTTTCACCTGGAAATGCCACAATAATATCAGTCGTGATTCGTACATTTGGAACTAAGTCTCTAATCTTTTTTGCACGATTTAAAAACCACTCTTTAGAGTAGCCTCGCTTCATCGCTTTTAAAATTTTTGTTGAACCACTTTGAAGTGGCATATGAATACATTTTGATATTTTATCATTGGTTGCAAACTCTTCAATAAACTCATCATCCATATGTAGTGGATGTGGAGAAGTAAATCGAATACGCTCTAAACCTTCTATTTTAGAGACATCACGTAACAGTTGCGTAAAAGAGTATTTTGCTCTACCATCAGAAAAACGTCGCCCATAAGAGTTAACGTTTTGCCCTAAAAGCATCACTTCAACGGCACCTTTTTTAATATCTTTTTGGATTTGTTCTATAATCATTTCTGGTGGAATAGAGATTTCATCACCTCTTGTAGCAGGTACGATACAATAAGTACACTCTTTATCACACCCTATAGAGATATTCACATTTGTTTTATAAATAGAGGTTTCTGCTCGTGCAAATTCATAGGTTGAATCATCATTGTCAATGTCAATCTCAATGGCACCTTTTTTATCCACAACATCTTTAATTTTTGAAATATTTCTTGCACCTAGTACAAAATCAACATATGGTGCTCTTTTCATAATATCATTACCAAGGTGACTTGCAGTACATCCACAGACACCAATTTTTGCACCCTCTTTTTTCTTAACGTTAAACTGACCAATTTCAGAAAAAAGTTTTTGTACAGGTTTTTCTCGTACTGAACAAGTATTGATAACAATTAGATCAGCATCTTCCATATTTTGGGTTTGGGTATACCCTTTGTGTTTATTAAGTTCAGCAATAATATGTTGGCTGTCAGTGTCGTTCATCTGACAACCAAGGGTTTGTATAAATAGTTTTTTATTCTCTTCGTTACTCATATCTCTTCTTATAAAGCGTGAACCTCATACATATACTCTTCATCAGCAAGACCATATCTTACCTCTCTAAAGTATACGTTATATCCTTCATCTTCTAAGGCATCTACTAAAGCCATCATATCTTTATGGGAATTATCTTTATCAAAGTAGAAGATTTTTTCACCCGCTTCTTTTAACTCATCTGTAATTTTTTCTAATTTAACTTTTTTTGGTTTTTCATCTAATTCGTTTCGTGCGAATAGTAATTCCATCGTATTCAGCCTTTTATGTTTTATTAGCATCTAATTTTTTTAGAAGCTTCTGTTTTTAAATAGCCAAATAGTTTATCTAAAATTGACTTTAATTTTGATAAAAGAACTTTTGGATATAATATTGTCCTACTTCACATTGAAAATCAAAAAACATTCATTTCAATGTTAAAAAAGGTCATACATGGATAAAATAATAGATATATTAGACTCAATTGCATATGAGAAGGGTCTTAAAATTAATGATGTTGAAGATGCATTAAAAGAAGCATTAATTAATACTGCAAAAAAGATGGTAGACCATACTTTAACCTTTGATGCGGGAATTGATAGAGAAAATAAAAAATTAGAACTATTTCAAAAAGTAGAAGTTGTTGAAAATGATGATAAACGATTATTAGGGGAAGAGTTAGATGAATATGAAAATGTTATTAACCCTGAAAATTTTATCACTATTGAAGAAGCAAAAGATATTGACTCAGACTTAGAGATTGGAGACTTTGTTGATTATGACTTAGAGTTTGAAAACATGGGTCGAAATGCAGCAACAATTTTACATAATAACTTTGAATACAAACTACAACGATTTATTGAAGAGAACCTAGTTAGTAAATATAAAGATAAAATTGGAAAAATCATCAACGGTAGTGTAACTCGTGTTGATAGACAAGAGAACACTTTTGTAGAAATTGGTGAAGTTAGAGGAATGTTACCAAGAAAAAGCCGAATCAAAGGTGAAGTTTTTAAAGTTGGTGATGTTGTAAAAGCAGTTGTAAAATCAGTAAACATTGATAAAACAAATGGTTTAGTTGTGGAGATTTCACGAAC
>CAZIES010000091.1:8795-10353 GCA_964538295.1 uncultured Arcobacter sp.
TCAACCATTCCAGAAATGTTTATCGCACGTGCGTTAAGTCCTGCAATTATCACCAGCGTTAAAATTGATAAAGTGGGAGAAGAAGGTGAAAGAAGTAAAGCTACTGTAACTATTCCAAGTGATCAAAAATCAAAAGCGATTGGAAAAGCAGGATTAAATATCCGACTTGCTTCAATGTTAACTAAAACAGATATTGAACTAATTGAAATCGAGAGCAAAGCACCAAGTATTTCAGTGAAAGACAATACGGAAACTCCACAAGAGAAAACCGCTGACACTGCAAGCTTAGAAGCTCTATTTAAGTAAAAATAGCATGAAACTCTTTGTCTATGACTCTGTAAAAAAAGAGAAAGTTCCTTTTGAACCTATCGTTCAAGGGGAAGCTAGAATTTATGTTTGTGGTCCTACGGTTTACGATGATTCACACTTAGGACATGCACGATCAGCAATCGCTTTTGATTTACTTCATCGTGTTTTTAAAGCCAATAACTTAAATGTTAACCTAACAAAAAATTTCACCGATATTGATGATAAAATCATCAAAAAAATGAATGAAACAGGTCGTTCTTTAGAAGATGTAACAACACAATACATTAATGCTTATAAACATGATATGGATATCTTAAATATCTTACCCAACTCAAACGAACCAAAAGCCACTGAAAACCTTCAAATCATGATTGAAATGATTGGGGATTTAATGAAAAAAGATATTGCTTATGCAATTAACAATGGTATCTATTTTGATGTAAGTAAAGATGACCAATATGGAAGTTTATCAAATCGAGCAAGTGATGAAAACTCTGTTGCTAGAGTTGAAGGAAACGATGAAAAAAGAAACCCTTCTGATTTTGCTTTATGGAAGTTTGAAAAAGAGAACGATGTAGCCTACGAGGCACCATTTGGAAAAGGTCGTCCAGGATGGCATATCGAGTGTAGTGCGATGATAAATAAACATTTAGCCTACAAAGATACCCCTTATCAAATTGATATTCATGGAGGAGGAGCAGATTTACTCTTTCCCCATCATGAAAACGAAGCAGCACAAACACGATGTTCAACAAAGTCAAACTTAGCTAAATATTGGATGCACAATGGTTTTGTAACAATTGATGGTGAAAAAATGAGTAAATCATTAGGCAACTCATTTTTCCTAAAAGACATTGTCAAATCATACAGTGGAGAAGTAGTACGATTCTACCTATTGACAGCACACTATCGAACAGATTTTAACTTCAACGAAGAGGATTTAATTGGTTCAAAAAAACGACTTGATAAATTGTATCGTGTTAAAAAAAGAGTTTATGGTGGTGGACAATCAGCGGTTAATAAAGAGTTCAAAAATGCCATGTTTGAAGCGCTAAATGATGACCTAAACTCTTCTAAAGCGATGGCAATTGTAGATGAACTTATCAATAACGCCAATGAAATGTTAGACAAAGAGCCAAAGAATAAAGCCTTTAAAAAAGAGTTAGTTGCAAATTTAGCCTTTATTGAAGATATTTTAGGTATTGGAAATTCTGATGCTTATGAGTATTTTCAATTTGGGATTGATGAA
>CAZIES010000092.1:0-10318 GCA_964538295.1 uncultured Arcobacter sp.
AATGTTCTAAAAACTTTTAGTTCTAACCGTACAAAAGCACGTGATATTATCAATGAAAAAACACCTGCACAGATTTATAAAATTCTGCGAGAAAAGCTTCCTTATGAAGAGACCCGCCGTTATCTTTATAAAGTAGTTACCTTTAAAAAAGATTTTGTCTCTTTATAGTTTTACAACTCTTTTTACTTAAACTAATATTAATATTTTTTTAAATATAATCACGACTCTATTTTTGCTACATAAAGCAAGATTAGAAACCTCACATGTGTCAATCCTGGTATGGGTTGTATTAAGTTTACTTGATATTAAGGGGCACAGAGGCTAAACCCTGATAACTTAAACAAGAACAACTCGTTGTTCTCTTTAGGTTTTTGCTTCTTTTTAGCAAAATTTATTTTTGCGTAAAAAAAGAAGACAAACAATATTAAAAAACAAGGAAAAAACATGGTTACAATGAAAGACCTATTAGAGTGTGGTGTACACTTCGGACACCAAACAAGAAGATGGAATCCAAAAATGAAAAAATACATTTTTGGTGTTAGAAAGAATATTTATATTATCGACTTACAAAAGACGTTAAGATACTTCAGATATACATATACTGTAGTTAGAGACAGAGCTGCTGAAGGTCAAACAATGATGTTCGTAGGAACTAAAAAACAAGCTTCTGAAGCTGTTAAAAGAGCAGCAGAAAATTGTGGTATGCCATACGTTAACCACAGATGGTTAGGTGGTATGTTAACAAACTACGGAACAATTAAAAAATCAATTAGAAAATTAGAAATTATTAAAAAAATGAGAGAAGAAGGTCAATTAGACTTACTTACTAAAAAAGAAGCTTTAATGCTTACAAGAAAAGAAGAGAAGTTAGAGTTATACCTTGGTGGTATCAAAGAGATGAAACAACTTCCTGATATGATGTTCGTTCTTGATGCAGTTAAAGAGAAAATTGCTATTGCAGAAGCTAGAAGATTAGGAATTACAGTTGTAGCTCCATTAGATACTAACTGTGACCCAGATGTTGTTGATTTACCAATTCCAGGAAATGATGATGCAATCAGATCAATTCAGTTATTCTGTAATGAAATGGCAGCAGCAATGAACGAAGGTAAAGCCGCATTAGCTGAAGAGACTGGAGAAGATGCAGAAGAAGCACCAGTATCTGAAGAAGAGGCAGCAGAAGTAGTTGCAGAAGCTGTAGCTGAAGGTGAAGCTTCAGAAGAAGTAACAGCAGAGGAAGCATAATCATGGCAGGTGCTACTCCAAAACTAATTAAAGAGTTAAGAGAAAAATCTGGTGCAGGTATGCTTGATTGTAAAAAAGCTTTAAATGAGTGTGATGGTAACATTGAAGATGCAATTAAATTTTTAAGAGAAGCTGGTTTATCAAAAGCAGCTAAAAAATCTTCAAATGTTGCAGCTGAAGGTATTATTACTATTTTAGTTAATGATGATAATACAAATGCAACAATGACTGAAGTTAACTCTCAAACTGACTTTGTTGCTAAAAATGAACAATTCCTTAACTTAGTTAATGGAATTACAGCTCACGCACAAGTAAATGCAATTTGTGATGCGGAGTCTTTATCATCATCAACTATTGATGGACAAGAGTTTACTACTTACTTAAACGAAAAAATTGCAGTTATCGGTGAAAATCTAGTTGCAAGAAAAGTTGCAAATGTAACGGGTGAAGTTGTAAATGCATACGTTCACTTAGGAAAAGTTGGTGTTATTCTTTCTGCAAAATGTGATGATTCTGCAAAAGAGAAAACAGCTGATTTATTAAAGAAAATTGCAATGCATGCAGCATCTATGAAACCAACAGTAATCTCTTATAAAGATTTTTCTGCTGATTTCGTTGAATCTGAGAATAAAGCAATTATTGCTGATATTGAAAAAGAGAATGAAGAGTTAGTAAGACTTGGTAAACCTCTTAAGAATATTCCTGAGTTTGTTTCTGCTTGTCAATTAACTGATGAAGCTATTGCTGCTGCTGAAGCTGCAATGAAAGAAGAGTTAATTGCTCAAGGTAAACCTGAGAAAATTATTGGAAATATCGTTAAAGGTAAAATTGGACGATGGATTGAAGATAATACTCAATTAGATAAAACAAATGCATTATTATCTCAAACATATGTTATGGATGATTCAATGACAGTTGAGCAAGCAATTAAAGCTTGTGATGCATCAATTGAGTTAACTGAGTATATTCGATTTGAGCTTGGTGAAGGAATCGAGAAAAAAGAAGAAGATTTCGCTGCTGAAGTTGCAGCTCAAATGGGTAACTAATTTAGCAAACAAATTAAGAATAAAAGGGTAGATAATGAGTGACACAAATACTGAAACTTCACTCGTTGCCCCTGTGCCTCTTCTTGAGGCACAAAACATCTCACATGAATTTGACTACAAACTTTTTTCAAATATTAACTTAACACTTAATTCAAAACAAACCATTGCTATTATTGGTACAAGTGGTAGTGGGAAATCAACCCTACTTAATATATTATCATCTTTACTAGCACCAAATAGTGGAGAAATTATTTATAATAATAACAATTTATATACAATAAAAAAGAAAAATCTTTTAAATATAAGACGAGAAGATTTTGGTATAATATTTCAAGCACATTATCTCTTTAGAGGTTTTAGCGCAAGCGAAAATTTAAATATAGCAACACTTTTAAGTTCAAATGATGTTGATGAAGAACTACTTAAAGCTTTGAAGATTGATTTTGTCATGAAACAAGATGTCGGGGAGCTTAGTGGTGGGCAACAACAACGTTTATCAATTGCAAGGGTGATGACGAAAAAGCCAAAAGTGATTTTTGCTGATGAACCTACAGGGAATTTAGATAAACAAACCGCTAAAGAGGTTATGGATATTTTGTTTGATTACGTGAAGAAAAATGGTGCGGGAATGATATTGGTTACCCACGAAGATGAGTTAGCAATGCAGTGTGATAAAGTATATAAATTGGTTGATCAACAATTACAGGAAATCAAGTGAAACTATTATTAATTAGTAAAACAAAAATTGTTATTCAAATTTTTGAACTTATTTGTAAAAAAATGGATTTTGAATTAAGTGTTCGTAAAGATAATGAGGTTACAACAAAGTTTGATATTATTGTTGTTGACGAAGAGTTTGTTGATGATCGATTTAATATAATAAAACAGTTATGTAAAAAGATTGGGGCAATTACTAATGAAGAACTCTCTTCGTATAGTTCAAAGTACTTTAAACTAAAGCGCCCTTTTTTACCAATGCAACTTCATACTGTACTTGAAGAACAAAAAGCTCTTATCCTTGAAGATGAAGAGTTAGCCAATGAAATTAAAGAAGAAGTGGATACTACTGATGAAATAGCACACTTTGTTGATTCTTTGGCTGATGACTTATCATTAGGGGAAGATTATGAAGAAGATGAGAGTATTGTTACTTTAGAGTCTTTAAATGATGGGGGTGTTTTAGATAGCTTTGAACTTGATAAGATTACAGATATTTTACATCAAAATGAGATTAAACATGAGTTTAAAAATGAAATAGAGATGGAAGATCACGATTGGCGAGAATTGTCTGATATTATCGATGATGCTTTAGATGAGGTTCAAGGCTATGAGTTTAGTATGACGAATGAACCTATCAATCTTATATTAAATAACTACCAAATCGATGAATTAAAACCATTATTACAAAAGTTTAACCAAGGTATTATTGATAGACTTGCAAATGGTGATAGTATTGACTTAAGATTATCCTTAAAGGGAACAAATTGATAGAAAAAAATCATGGGGCTATCCTCATATTATCAGGACCTAGTGGTTGTGGAAAATCAACACTGTTAAAAGAAGTTTATAAAAATATTGATGAGTACTACTTTTCTATTTCAACAACAACTCGAAAACCAAGAGAGGGAGAAAAAGAGGGTACAGATTACTTTTTTACTTCCAAAGAAGATTTTCAAGAAGATATTAAAGCTGGACATTTTTTAGAGTGGGCTGAAGTTCATGGAAACTATTATGGAACCTCTTTAAAACCAATTAAAAAAGCTTTAGAACAGGGTAAGTTGGTAATTTTTGACATTGATGTACAAGGACATGAAATTGTACGAAAAAAACTAGGGGATAAAGTTACCTCTGTATTTATAACAACCCCATCTTTAGAAGAGTTAGAACATCGATTAACAAGTAGAAATACAGATACGCAAGAGGTGATTGACAAACGTTTAGAAAATGCAAAATATGAGATTAAATATTTTCAAAAATATGATTATTTTTTAATTAATGATGACTTGCAAGAGGCATCAAAACAACTGGTTTCAATTGCTAATAGTACACGTATTAAAAGTAAACTTTTTGATAAAGAGTTAGCAGCTATTTGGATGAAGTAAGTTAACAAAGAACTTTTAAACTTCATCAAATCCTACAGGTTTACCAAAATGGTACCCTTGGGCATAATCAATATCTAACTCTTTTATTTTTTCATAAATTTCTTGTGATGATACAAACTCGGCAACGGTTTTAAACCCAAACTGTTTTGAGAAGTTTGCAATCGTATCTACAATAATCTCTTGATTTTTAGAAGTATCAACACTTTTAATGAGGGAACCATCAATTTTAACAAAATCAATATCTAAATTAGTCAGCATGTTAAAGTTTGAGTATCCTGCACCAAAATCATCTACACCAACAGTACAACCATATTTTTTAACTTCTTTTATAAACTCTGTGACCGTATTAAAATCAGAAATCTCTTCACTCTCTAAAAGTTCAAACTCTAAGTTTTTAACAAGTTCTTTATTTGTTTCAAGGGTGTTATAGATTTTTCGTGTTGTTTTAGGACTAGAAATGTCTTCAAAAGAGATATTAATAGCTACTCTTTTTTGTTTTGCTTTGATTAATTTAATAGCTTCACCCAGCATAATTTCAATAATATATGGGTAGAGTTTTGCTTTTTTTGCAATATCTAAAAACTTAATAGGTGCAATAATTTCACCCTCTTCGTTGATATATCGAATAAGTGCTTCATATTTATAAATCTCTTGAGTTTGGGTATGCACAATTGGTTGAAAGTAGGCTACAAAAAGTCCCTCTTTTAAACCTTTTTTTACCTCTTTAACCCACCTAATATTCTCTTCAAAAGATTCTTGGATATTAAAAGAGTCATCATAAATGAGTATTTGTTCAAATTTTTTCCTAGCGTAGTTGATTACTCTTTGGGTATATTTATAGGCTAAGTTACCTTCTCCTTTTGCAATACCAATAGTAACATTTAAATCAATCTCATGCCCTTCAATAGCAAAAGTGTGTTTTTCAATGTGGTTAGCAAAGGCTTCACAAAGGTTTTGGAATTCATGAATATCCATATCGCTATTTCTTGCAATAACAGCAAATTTGTCTGCTTCAATACGATAGGCTTTATAGTCATCTTTTGCAAAGTACTCTTTGATTTTATTTGAAAAGGCAGCAAGAATTTTGTCCCCATTGGTTTCTCCAAAAAGGTCATTAATTGTTGAGAATTTATCAATATTAATCAATGCCATTAAATCAGCATCTGTCGTATCTAAATCTTTTTTAAGTCTATTTCTATTTGGAAGGTGTGTTAGTTTATCAATATAAAGATCTTTTAACTCTGCATAAAGTAGCGATTGACTCATAATTTGTAAAAGTTTTTTCATGTCAATTGGTTTTAAAATATATTTATCAACACCAATGTCAATAGCTTCTAAAAGATATTCGGTATTTGAAAATGCAGTTGCGACAATAATAGGGATATTAGGATTAATTGCTTTAATCTCTTTAATCATCTCTAAACCATTCATTTGTGGCATATTAACGTCAGTAATGATTAAGTCAATCTCTTCTTCATTTTGTTTAAAGAGTTCTAATCCTTCAAGACCATTTTCTGCAACAAATTGCTTCTTTGTGAAGCCTTTTAAAATATTAAGGGTAATTTCTCTTAAAGACTTTTCATCTTCGGCATATAAAATTGTAATATTTTTTAAAATAGAGATATTATTTATCATTAATCCAAACTCCAAAACTAATACGATATAATATAAACTTATTTTATATTGTAGCCACCATGATAACATAATTATTTTTAAAAGAGTGATGGAATTAAAGAATTCTTTCATTTAATAGACAGTGGCTATTCGTGTACACTTCTTTTAATAATCAAGTGGATTATAATACAAAGATAGACAATTATTTAAAAGAAAAATATGAATGCAATATAGAAAGAATTAATGACGAGGAAATGTATGTGTCAAATATAAAGTGTGATCATTGTCATTTAGAGTTTTCACAAGAGGTAATGATTGTTGAAAAAGAGTTAAACTTTTGTTGTAAAGGTTGTCAGGGTGTTTATCATTTATTACAAGATGAACATTTAGATTCATTTTATGATAAGTTAGGGAATAAAACAATTGCACCCCCTATTGAAATTACTAATGATGATTTATCTAAATTTGATAGTGAAAGTTTTGAAAAAACCTATATAAAAACAACAGCTGAAAACTTTAGTAAAATTGATTTGATTATTGAGGGAATTCATTGTGCCGCATGTATTTGGCTAAATGAAAAAGTATTACATGATTTGCCAGGAATTGTAGAAGCCAATATTAACTTTACCAATAATAAAGCAAAGATTGTTTGGGATAGTGATGAAGTAAAACTCTCAACTATTATAGAAAAAATTAGAGGTATAGGCTACAACGCCTATGCCTACGATGCAAATATTGCAGATGAAAAAGCAAGTCAATCAAAACGAGACTATTTTATACGTATGATGGTGGCAGTTTTTGCAACCATGAATATTATGATGTTAGGCGTTGCAAAGTACACTGGTTTTTTTACAGGAATTAGTGCAGAAGTTAAACATCTCATTCATATTGGTGAATTTATTTTAACAACCCCAGTTCTTTTTTATAGTGGGTGGATTTTTTATAAAGGTGCCTTTTACGGTTTAAAAAATCGTATTTTAAATATGGATTTTTTAGTTAGTGCAGGAGCAACGTTAACCTATATTTACTCCTTGTACATACTATTTGGTGGAGCGGGAGAGAGTTACTTTGATAGTGTCACCATGATTATTACCTTTGTACTTGTTGGAAAATATTTAGAAGTACTTGGAAAAAAAGGTGCAGTGGATACCTTGGATAAGATTAAAAGCCAAATTCCTTTACAAGCAACAATCATTAAAGAGGGAAAACCTTGTAGTATAGCAGTTGAAGATATACAAGTAGGGAATATTATTGAACTTAAAGAGGGTGAAAAGGCCAGTGTTGATGGAAAAATAGTTTCAGGAGAAACAGCTTTTGATGAGTCATCAATGACAGGAGAATCACTGCCAGTTTCAAAGTCGTTAGGTGATTTTATCTACTCGGGTACACTCAATAGTGAATCTCCTATTCGATATGAAGCCCTTAAAACGTATGAAGATTCAACCTTTAATTCTATTGTCACCTTGTTAGAAGATTCACTTAGTTCAAAACCACAAATTGAACATAAGGCTAATGAGGTTTCAAAAGGCTTCTCCATTGCCATTTTAAGTCTAGCTTTTTTAACGTTTATTGTGTGGTATTTTTTTGGTCTTGATTTAGGGTTTGATTATGAAGGCGCAGATCATTTTGAGAAGTCTTTTATTGTAGCTGTTTCAGTGATAGTTATTGCATGTCCTTGTGCGTTAGCATTAGCAACTCCAATTGCAAGTTTGATTGGAATTTCACAACTTGCAAAAAAAGGGTTACTCTTTAAAGAAGCGAAATTTATTGAAGAGTTAGCGCGAACGACAAGAGTTGTTGTAGATAAAACAGGTACCATTACAAAAGGTGAGCTAAAAGTAGTAAAATCACGAATCATGGATAAAAATATTCATAAACTCAATTTACTTTATAGTTTACTTGAAGCTTCTCATCATCCTATGAGTCTCTCTATTAAGGCACATTTATTGAAACGATTTCCAACTTTACAACATAAAGAATTAAAGAGTTTAAAAGCGATAAAAGCAAAAGGAATGACTGCTATTTATGAAAACATAGAGGGTAAAGATTTTAGTTTAGTAGGTGGAAATATTGAATTATTAAGAGAGAATAAGATTTTTTATAAGTTTGACAGCGAGTACTCTGTTTATCTTTTTGCTATTAATGGAAGAGTTATCGCTACCTTTGAGTTAGAAGATAGTTTAAAAAGTGATGCTAAAGCCTTTGTTTCAAGTTTACAAGAGCAAAATATTGAAGTGCATATGCTAACAGGCGATAATGAAAAAGTAGCAAGTAGGGTAGCTAAAGAGGTGGGTATTAAAACATTTCAAGCGCATATTAATCCTATTGAGAAAGCAAACTACATTAAAGCACTCAGAAAAGAGGGACATACTGTTGTCATGGCAGGTGATGGGGTAAATGATGCGGTGGCATTATCTCAAGCAAATGTTGGTGTGGCAATGGGAAGTGGAGCAGATATTTCAATCTCAATTTCTGATATTGTATTGCTTAATAATAGTTTGAAAAGTTTAAAAGAGGCCTTTAGTGTCTCTTCAAAAACCTATCGTTTCATTAAACAAAATTTAGGAATATCGCTTCTTTATAATATTGTCACCATTCCACTAGCCATGGCAGGATTTGTTATGCCTCTTGTTGCTGCACTCTCTATGAGTTTAAGCTCGCTATTAGTAGTTGCAAATTCACTTCGAATTAAGAGCAAATAATGTTCAAAGCTAACACGTTGCCTTATTTAGATTTTCTCAAAGAGCGTGCAAGCACAAGGTTTCTTTTCTAAAGAAGCTTTGCTTAGCAACCGCATTTGCTAGCTTTAGCAGAAATTTATTTTCTGCGATAAAAAGAAGAAAGATGATACATTAGGTTCCCTTTTAAATAGGGACTATTTAAAAGGAAAAGAAAAATGATTGAAGATACGTTATATATGATGTTAATTGTGGGGCTAATTGTTGCTTTCGCAATTTTAGGAATGTTTATTTGGGGTGCAAAAACAGGGCAATTTGATGATAGTGGTAAGATGATGGATGGTTTACTGTTTGATTCAACAGAAGATTTAAATGATGCGATTACTAAAGAAGAGAAAAAAGAACAAAAGTTAGAAGAAAAAAGGCAAAAAAAAAGTAAGTCACAAGAGTGACTTACTTTTTTAGACACATTAAAGTGTTTTTATTTCATTGCGGCAATTTGTTTAGCTAAATCAGCAATATCAGCATCAGAAAGTCTTGCAACTTGACCTTTCATAACACCTTTCATAGCTCCACCATAAGATCCATCTTTATAACCTTTTAACGCAGCTTCAGTTTTAGCTGTATCCCAACCAGCGATAATCTCAGACTTACCTAAAGCTTTCTTCTTACCGTCTGCTCCATGACACCCTGCACATGGCGCGAAACTTGCAGCCATTAGTGATGCTGCAGCAATCATTGTACCTAAAACAACTTTTTTCATCTTGTCTCCTTAAAAATTGAAAAAATATTCTAGCAACATTTTCTTGCAGTTAGCTTATATATTTAAGTTATAAAATATAAGTTAGAGTTATAAAATAAAGCCCATATATCCATTCTTTGACCTTATATTTGGTATCATTATAAAGATTAAAATAATTGGATAAAAATGAGTGTACTTGAAATAAATTCTTTGACCTTTGGGTATAGCAAAGATAAGTTAATTTATGATAATTTTGACTTAGTATTAAAAAGAGGTGAAATCGTCTCAATTGTTGGTGCAAGTGGTAGTGGGAAAAGTACACTTTTTGAACTTATTACAAATAATTTACAACCTATAAATGGAAGCATAAAGGCTAAAAATATTGCGTGTATTTATCAAGATCCTTATAGCTCGTTTCATCCCTCATTTTCAATTCTTGAGCAAATAAAAGATGTTGTGCAAAATATTAATAGCCAAGAACTTACACAGTTGTGTGAAAATTTAACTTTAGAAAAAACATTTTTGGATAAGAAACCACATGAATTATCAGGTGGTCAGTTACAACGATGTTCAATATTGCGGGCATTGTTAATGAAACCTGAACTTTTATTGGTCGATGAAGCAACATCAGCTTTAGATAATATAATTGCTGTTGAAGTAATGGAGTTACTCTTGAAATTTTTGCCAAATTTTGGAATACTTTTAATAACTCATGACATGCAAATGGCGTCATGGTGTAGTGATAAAATAATAAAACTGGATTAAAATGAATAAAAAATATAAAAAAGCACTCGTACTTCTTAATATGGGAGGAGCTCGCAATAAAGCAGAGTTAGAGATGTTTTTAAGAAATATGTTTAATGATAAAAATATATTGACAATGAAAAGTGA
>CAZIES010000093.1:0-10107 GCA_964538295.1 uncultured Arcobacter sp.
GTTCGAACCTCCGACCCCCTGGTCCCAAACCAGGTGCGCTACCAGGCTGCGCTACACTCCGACAGTGACTTTCTTTTCAAAAAGTGGACGGAATTATATTATGTTTTTTAAAATTTGTCAAGAGTAAATTTAGTAAAATTAAAAAATTTCACTAAATTTATCTATATTTCAGTTTACAAAATATAATTACTATTAAAACTGAATAAGCCCATCAATTGGAGAAGAAGCTGTTGCATATGGTTTTTTAGGAATTCTTCCCGCGACATAACTTAATCTTCCAGCAATTGTTGCATGTTTAAACGCTTGGGCCATTGCCATTGGATTTTGAGCTTGTGCAATAGCAGTATTAGCTAAAATACCTTCTGCACCTAACTCCATAGCTGCTGCTGCATCACTGGCACATCCTAATCCTGCATCAACAATTACAGGGACTTTTACCGCATCTTTAATAAATGCAATATTGTATGGATTTTGAATACCAAGACCAGAACCAATAGGAGCAGCTAAAGGCATAATAGCATCAGCCCCTGCATCTTCTAAACGTTTTGCCATGATAGGGTCATCACTGGTATAAGCCATGATAGTAAAACCATCTTTTTTAAGTACTTCACACGCAGCAATTGTCTCAATTACATCTGGATAAAGAGTTTTTTGTGCATCACCAATCACTTCTAATTTAATAATATCAATTCCTGTTGCTTCTCGCATTAATCTAAAAGTTGTAATTGCCTCTTGAGCAGTAAAACATCCTGCACTATTTGGAAGTAGTTTTACATTAGTATCTTTGAAGTAATCTAACAGATTTTCTTCATCTGGATTGGTTATATTTACTCGTCTAATTGCAACTGTGATTAATTCACTTCCTGATGCTAGTGTTGCTTCTCTTGTAGTTTGAAAATCTGTATATTTTCCAGACCCTACAATCAATCTTGAGTTAAATTCATAGTTTCCTACTTTTAGAATATCGCTCATTTTATTTCTCCTGTGATTTTGTTTTACCTTCAGTGCTAAATTAAAAGTGATTAGTACTTTTTATTAACAACTCTTAGCTATAAATTTTTTGTATTCATTACTACAATTTGTCATTTTTATTGCTATAATTTCTGGCAAATCATAGCTATGTAATTCTTTAATTTTGCTTTCAACTTTTTCAAAATTTCTTTTTTTAGTTTTTATATTCAATAGATACTCTTTATCGTTACATATTTCATTTTCCCAATTGTATATTGATTCACACTTTATAATTTGTACACAAGCAGCTAATCGCTTTTGGATAAGTTTTGTTGCTATGTGTTTTGCCTCTTTTTTTGAACTGCATGTTGTTTGAATAAGAAGGGGTCTCATAGTTTCTTTACCTCCTCTACTAAATCAGCTGGTATAAGGGAGTAGTTATTTTTCTTATAATTATTTCCAGCAAGTGCGTGCGCTAATGTTGCATGAATAGCTGCATCAAGAGCACTATATTTTTGGGCTAATAAAGAAGCAACTAAACCACTTAAGACATCACCACTTCCACCTTTGGCTAAGACAGCACTTCCTAATGCATTGATATAAAGATTTTCATCTTGTGAAATAATGACATTTGCTCCTTTTAAAAGTAGTACAACATTTGGATATTTTCTACAAAAAGCTTGCACATAACTAAAACGATTCTTTTGTAAAGTCTCAACACTAATTTGAGCAACCCCAGATAGTTTTAAAAGCGAACAGAACTCTTTTGGGTGAGGCGTTAGAACAACCTCTTTATGCAGTACCTCTAAAATAATTTCATCATGAAATAAATCAGCATCAATAATCATAGGAATATCTTGTGAAAGAATAGCTTTTATCTCTTTTTGTTCATAGTTGCCTAAGCCCATACCTATTGCAATAGCAGTACAGTTTTGTGTTAATGTATGTGTTTGCATAATATGATAAGGCAAATCCAAGTGCTCATGACTAATAACACTCACTAAACCAGCCCCAAAACCAAAGGCAGCTTTAGCGGCAATGATACCTGCACCCTTTTTACAACCAACAATAACATTTAGATGTCCATAACTTCCCTTATGACTATCTTTTTTATCTCTCAGGGGTAATTTTAAGTCAGAGGTTTCTAAATAATACATCAAAGAATCAGTCTCGTAAAGCTCACGTTGGATTCCTAAATTTGCAACACTAATACTACCTACATACTCTTTTGCACAATCAGAAAACAAAGATAGTTTTAATGCTCCCATAGTTATAGTTTCATCAGCTTCAAAAGCCACACTTTCAATCTCTCCTAAATGGTTAACACCACTTGGTATATCGCAAGCAATTTTATAAGCTTCTAAACAATTAAGTTCTTCAATAATTTTCACCGAAGTCTCATCTAAGGCTCGGCTCAATCCTGAACCAAAAAGACAATCAACAACAATATCACACTCATTCATAGTATCAATAGGTTGAATTCCTAATTTAATAATACGTTGATATTGAAGTTTTGCCATGGAAGATTTTAATTCAAAAGGGATATAGAGTTTCACATCAAAGCGTTTATATAATAATCGTGCTAAGGCAATACCATCGGCACCATTATTACCCATACCACACACTATTAGTATGGATTTGTCTTTTTGAAATTTTTTATAGAGTGTTCGGGCAATTGCAGAAGCTGCATGTTCCATCAGTAAATCTTCACTTAAATCAAACTCATTGTAACAACGCTTATCTAAACTATTAACTTCATTAAATACTTTTTGCATCTTTATCTCTTTATGATTTTTTACTTCTTAAACTTCCAGCCCTCTTTTAGTAATAGTGCTTTGACTTTATCTCTAACATCGCCTTGTAGTTCAATCCACTCATTCTTAATAGCGCCACCACAAGCAAGTTTTTTCTTTAATAGTTTAAGTATATCCTTTTTATCTTTCTCTTCTAAATAAAAACGACCTACTAACGTAACGGGTTTACCCTTTCGCTTTTCATAGGTAAATACTAACTGGTGTTGTTCTTTAGCTACAATACTTAAAGATGGTTTTTTCTTTTTGTCCTCTTTTTTTGTATCAAAACTATCACCCTCTAATTTAGCTCCCATTTCAAACATTATGAAACTCCTTTATAAATGTTTCCATTTAAATTACTTATCTCTAAATACACAAAGAGCTCCCCTTGATTCTGGGTTGAATGTCAACTTCATCAATTGAAACAAAATCACTGTTTTTATACTGTTCGACAGCGACTCGTCCAATCATTGCGGCATTATCCGAACAGTACTGCAACTGGCTTAGACTTAAACTTGCACCAAATTGTTGACATAACTCTTCAATTTTTGTTCGTAAATAGATATTAGCACTAGCTCCTCCTACAATGGAGAAATGTTTAGGTGCATTTTGTTTAAAATATTTTTTTGTTTTTTGTAAAATATGTGCCGCAGCAGTTTTTTGAAAAGAGGCACATATATCACAGATATCTTGTTCACTTAATCCATCTTTTTTTGAACTTTGTCGTTCAATCTCAAGTCGTACTGCATTTTTAAGCCCTGAGTAACTAAACTCTATTTTTGGACTTTGCCTTAAAGGAATTGGAAAATCAAAACGACTATCATCACCCTGTAGTGCTTTTTCTTGAACAATTGGACCACCAGGATAACCAAGACCTAACATCTTAGCAACCTTATCAAAACTTTCGCCAAAACTATCATCAATCGTAGTTGCAATAATATCCATCTGCTCTAAACTTTTTGCTTCAATGATTTGCGTATGCCCACCAGAAACTAACAATACTGTCATAGGTAAAAGGGTTTCTTTTTCAATGAAAAGTGAATAGATATGCCCTTTTAAATGGTTCACGGCAATTAAAGGTAGATTTAAAGAGATACTTAATGCTTTTGCCATGGTTACTCCCTCCATCAAGGTGACAGCAAGTCCTGGTGCATTAGTAACGGCTATGGCTTTTAATTTTGGAAAGTACTCTTGACACTCTTGTAAAATTTTTGGTAAGGCTTCCACATGTAAACGTGCTGCTAATTCAGGCACTACACCACCATACACACTATGTTGTAATTCTTGGGATATTTTTTTATGATAGATAAGTTTATTCGTCTCTATTTCTGTTATAGCAATAGAACTATCATCACATGAACTCTCAATACTTAAAATCAACGATTTTTTCCTTTATATTTCTACTTCATTTTATACATTATTGGCTTGTTACGAATTCATAAGCAAAATCAAATTTACCAAAACCTGACTCGGCATTAATGTGCCCGGCATCATCAAAAATTTTAATGGGAACATTTAACTCGTCTTGTAAACTGTGTGCCTCTTCAAGATTTAAATAAGGATCATTTGTAGAAGCTGCAATACATATCTCTTTTGCTTGTAACTCTTTTGGATGCTTATAGGGAAAAAATGTTTGAATCTCTTTAATGTCACATTCAACTCGTACAGGTGCTACTAATAACAATTTTTCTAACACTATAGTTAATGATTCACAGATATGAAACCACAAAATATTTCCTAATGAATGACATACTACAATGTCAGGCTTAAAGTGTTCAATCTCTTTTATTGTAAACTCACTCCACTCTTGCAAATTAGGTAAATCTTTATTGGGCAAAGAGGGAAAAGAGACAATATAATTCTCTTTTATTAAATCAGCTGCTAGTTGTGCTTGCCAATGGGGGTATGAACTTCCACCCCATCCATGGAGTATTAAAACACGTTTACTCAAACTTTTCCCTTACTCAATATCACGCACACAACGTACAAACTTCTTTTTATGTCGACTATCATAGTAAGGAGTTCCACTGATAAAAAACATGTAATCAGCATAAAACCAAAAGGTTCTAAAATGTGCAGTTTCAGCCCAATAACCAGCTTTTTGTTGGTATCTAAATTTACGACTAATATAGTTTTTGGTATTTTTCTTATCAACAATTAATTTAAACTCATCAATATGAGGTAATCGCCAGTTAGTGTAACCAGCATACGCCAACTCTTCACAATAATCTTCAGCCTCATGATGATCAAGCATGAGTTTTACATTATCAATACCATCCATCCACATAAGTTTATTTGTCATATCAATAACCGTATTGTTGGAACGATCTCGTTTTAAGGTCAAGGCATTAAGTAGTGAAAAACTTAAAAGTAGTACAAGTAGATATTTCATTATTTTACCTTTGTAGTAAATTTTCCTCGTTCCATTCTGCTTTGAACAGTTTGGTCAAAAGTTTCTACCTCTATTTTACCATTTTCTTTAAACACAAGTCCAACTAACTCTTTGCAAGAAGTTGTCTCTTCTGGTTTACTGTGATGTTCTTTCCAAGACTCGAATTTTTCTTCATAAGTATTCACTAACTCTTTTTCAAAACGACCTCGTGTATAAATTAAATACACTACTAAAACTAATAAAATACCAAAAGGTAAAAGTAAATCAAGTGCCATAACTAAGCCTTATCTCTTTATCCATAGCAAAAATATCTTCTAAATTAGAAATAGAGATATTATGATATTTATTCACTGCATCTAAGGTCATTTTTGAAATATCTAAAAACCCTATCTCATTTTTTAAAAACTTTGCAACCGCTATTTCATTAGCAGCATTAACTACTACACCTAAATCTGGGTTTTGTAGAACCTCATCTTTAATTTCCCAGATGGGATAACGATTGCTCTCAATCGCTTTAAACTCCAAAGAACCTACCTTAACTAAATCAATATGTTCTAAAATATTTTCATCAACTTTTTGCATCAAAGCATAGGCAATAGGTAACATCATATTAGCATTGGCAATATGTGCAGTGGTACTACCATCACTAAAATTGACCATAGCGTGAATCAGTGATTTTGTTTCAATGATTGCATCAAGTTTTGTTGTATCAAATAACCATTTTGCTTCAACAAGCTCAAAGAGTTTATTGGTCATGGTTGCACTATCAATAGTAATTTTATTCCCCATGGACCAATTAGGATGATTTAAAGCCTCTTTAATAGAGACGTTTCCTAAGCCTTCAAGGGGATAATCCCTAAATGAACCCCCACTTGCAGTAACTATCATAGAATCAATTTTTTTATCTTGTAATAAATACCAAAGACCAAAATGCTCACTATCTATTGGCATAAGCTTACTTTGGTCAATAAAAGCTCCTGCAACTACTAAAGACTCTTTGTTGGCTAAAGCAATCTTTTTACCACACTCAATAGCTTTTAATGTTGGTCTAAGTCCTAAGAATCCAACTAAAGAGTTTACCACCGTTTTTGAACTACTATTTTCAATAGCTCTTAGAATTGCCTCTTCCCCAGCACTTACACTGGAATGATTAACATCTTTTATATCTTCTTTTTTAGCAATAACCACATGTTTGGGATTAAACTCTTTAACTTGTTCATTAAGAAGTTTTATATTTGTTCCTGCAACCAAAACCTCAACATTAAGATTAAACTTTCGTGCAATATTTAGAGTATTAACCCCAATCGAACCAGTACTACCTAAAACTATCAAATGATTACTCGTAAGAAAATCAACATAATAATTCCACCAAATAAATACCCATCTGTTCGATCTAAAATACCCCCATGTCCTGGCAAGATATTTCCACTATCCTTTACATCTGCTTCTCGTTTTAAATAGCTTTCAAATAAATCACCAAAAATAGAAGCAATAGAAACAACAAGGGAAACAACGATAGCACCAAGAAGAGAGATTCCATCAAGTGCAAAAAAGGTTCCTAAAATAGCAGCAGTGATAACGCCACCTGCAACTCCCTCTAAAGTTTTATTAGGACTTGTTTGGCAAAACTTATGTTTTCCAATTGCCTTACCTACAAAATAAGCGCCTATATCACTTCCTGCAACAACTACAAGTAACCAAAGAAGTGCTTGAACCCCATATTCATTGTATAAAGAGAGTAAAAACAGAAATGAAGCAGTAGGATAGAGTAAAGGTAAAAATATCTTCTTATCTAATTTTTTAGTATATGCAATGACTGATGCATACACAATACCCAATACAAAAATTAAATCAGAAGGATTAGGATAAAAATAAGCTGCAAACCATAACAGTCCACTATAGAAAAAAATCTCTTGCCCTTCATATTTAAAGAGTTTCATTGATTCATTAATAGCAATAACTAATAAAGCACCTAAAAAAAGCCACATTATAAAAAATGAATCAATATAGCCTATAACTAAAACAGCTAAGATTAAAACAATACCTGTCTTAATTCGTGTTGAACTAGAAGTGAGTAGTTCTGAAAATTTCATGTCTATTCCTATTATTTATCTATTTATTTCGTGAATAAAATCTTAATAAAGTGACTATTTTACCATCTTATGACTTTTAGGAAAATAATCTTCATTTATTGTTTGATACTTACTTAAAAAATCCCTGCAATTTGAGAAGCAATCTTCTTTTCTAAAATAGGTATTGCTTGCTCTTTTTTCAAATCTTTTTGGGTCGCTTCTGCAAAAACTCTGGTCTTACTTTCAATATAATTGGTTGAGTAATACTGTTCTGTAGCATTTTTACTATTATCTTTTAATTCACCGCCACCCTTGGTACTTCTAACTTTTCCACCAAAAGTGTTCATAAAACCTGCTCTTTTTTTATCTTCAATTGAAGCAGTTCCTGAGACATTTCCTTTTGTTATATAGACCTCTTTATTAGTTTTTTCTCTAATATTCACATCAACAACCATTTGAAAAACAGTATCTTCTGTCCATTTAGCTAAAAGTCCACCAATAACTGCTCCTGCCGCACCAGCTGCAACTGTTGTACCTGTACTATCACTGTTGTGTCCACCTACACCAACACCAACTGCACCACCTGCAACTGCTCCACCTGCTGCATTATTCTCTTTTTTATCATTGGCAAAAAGTACATTGGCTTGCAATATATATTGTGCAAGTTCTGGATTATCAGTTAGTTTATACCCTTTAGCTTGAAGTTTTTTTTCAACTAACGGCATTAAAACATCTATCTCTTCACCAGAGGTATTTTTAATATCAACATAAATTATTCTTTGAGATTTTTTCACTGGATTTAAAAATATACTTTGTGTCATTTTTGCTTGGGTTTGAAGTTCTGTAGTCGCACAACCTGTAAAAAATAGAAGTGTTAAAGATAGTATCGTTATATATTTATAGTTTTTCATGAATAAATCCTTTTATCTAAATAGCTAGGAATTATAGCAAAGCCCGCATAAGATAGACGTAATAGGTTCGCTTACTTAAAATATTTCGACAATTTTTTTAGTGATAGCTTCTTCAACTAAAGAGATAATATAGGCTTTATTTTCATGGTCTAAATCACCTTCAACAATGAGTTGCATATCTTGACTGAGATTAGCCTCTCCATCTTTATATGTATCAACACTAACATCAACAATTACTTGATAGATTTTGTTGACCCCTTTTGCAAAAAGCTTACCAATTTGTGTACCTACTCTTGTACTTACGCCTACACTACCAACTTTCCCTCCAAGCCCAATATTAAAATTGACATTTGAAAGTACTTCATTCGTCACACTTTTTTGCGTTAACTCTCTTGCACTTATAATATTGATTAAAAGGTGATAATGTATATGCTCTTTGATTGGACTAACCGTGTAGCCTTTTTCTTCTAAGGCTTTTTTAATGGTATACTCCAAAGTAAGATTTTCTTCTGTTAAGTTTTCAAGGGTTAAAAAAACACTCTTTTTATTCTTATCTAGTTGAATACTTTTTTCACTTTGTACCTTTACTAAGTTTTTTGAACTACATCCCACAAAAAATATAATTATCAGTGGTAAAAGAAGGTAGCGCATTTTTACTCCTTGATATGCACATCAATTGTATCATAAGGGTTATATAAAACATTAGCACGATTTTGTATTTTTACATTTCGTCGTTGTGTAAAATCAACCAAGTGTTTACCTTTTGAATCCACTGAGAATTTAACACAGAGTTCAGCCGCTTTATAAATTACATCTATAGGTAAACTCTTTTTTGTATTTTGTACAATTGCATGGCATGAATTTGTATCTTTCATATGAAACCAAAAGTCACTGGCTTTACTATTTTGTAATAAATAGATATTTGAGTATTCATTTGTACCTAACATTATTTTATAGCCTTGAAAAATAAAAGACTCATAAGGTTCAGCTTTTTTTGTTTTCGTTTGATTTTTTTGTTTTTTAGGGTTTAAAAACTCAATTTCATCAAGACTTATAGCCTCTTTAATATTAGTTGTCATACGCTTGAGAAATTCAAGTTTCTGGGTTAAGTTATCTTTTTCTATCGTCACATTTTCACTTTTTTTCTTCGCGCGTTTTGCTTTTTTAAAGAGTTCATTGGCATAAACAGAGGGGTTTCCTTTAGTATCAAGGGTTAACTCAACCTCTTCTCCCTCATAGCTTGTTACCACTATTTTTTTCTGATAGGGTTTTATTTCATGAAGATGATTTAAAATAAGATTACCTTTTTCATAAAGTTCTTTTGATTCATTTTCTAATAGCTCTTTATTGGGTAAAGATTGAATCAGTTTTTCAATCTTTTGTGACTGTTTATTGAGTTGAGAAACTTTTTGTTTTTTACTGTTCTGTAATAGTTTCTTCTCTTTTTGTTCATAGATTTCAAAAAGTAATTTTTCTAAATCAGCAATGGGTTCAATTTTAGGAATAAAATCTTGTTTTGGTATTTCATCAAGTTTTTCTCCTACCCGTACAATACGACTCGAACTAAAACCATCAATATGGCGTAACGCCTCTAAGATAATCTCTTTTTCATCCAATATTATAATATTAGTATGTTTTCCAGTAAACTCAAATTGTAAGATTGTTGCTAAACTCTTATATGATGATTTTGACTCTACATAAAAGCGAATCACTTTATCATCATTATGCAGGGTTATTTTATTAATCCGTGCATTTATAAAACGTTTTTGCAAAAGTGTATCAAAGGGTGCATAAAAATCTTTCTTTGATAAATTTTCCTCTTTTTTATAAACTAACGAATTCCCTTTAGTCAAATCAAAATAGATTTGATTCTTATCATTAAACTCAATGAAAACCGTATTGTTCTCAACACGTTTTATAAATTTTATAACGGTACAATTTTTTTTTAAATAATGAACTAAAGCTTCTAAAATATAGTATTTCATAAA
>CAZIES010000094.1:0-10067 GCA_964538295.1 uncultured Arcobacter sp.
ATGAAGACGTGGTCAAGGTTTTATTCGACCAAGCAGTGCTTGCCGAAGGAGGTCAGCTCAAAGAACCTGCAGAATTCGTCAAACGCATGAATAAACTGATTAACTAAACTTCACATCAAAGCACAAAAAAGCCCGATTTTTCGGGCTTTTTTATCATTAACTCTTTAAAATATCATTAAATATCATAATCATTACATCTTCTTTCAAAACTTAATTTTAGTTAGTAATAGATTTATTTAAACCATTATTAGAAAACGTGTATACTTGAACTGTTGAATATAGTAATTGGGTGAGAAATATGCGTTTAAATAAAAAAGGTTTTTCTTTGGTTGAACTGTTAATTGTTGTTGCAATTATTGGTATTTTAACTGCCGTTGCCATTCCAATGTATAACAACTATCAAACCACTGCTAAGGTTAATGCCACAAAGGCTAACCATAAGAACTTTGATAACTTTATTAGGGCTGAATTTACAAAATGTTCAGCTGGTGGCCAAAATAACGTTTACCTAGCGGGTGCTGGAACAGCTTACTGCTCATGGAGTGTTGCTAACTGGAGAAACTATCTAATTAACCATTTTAACAATGGCCTGAAAGCAAAAAATCCACACAACCCATCTGAGAATGCTGTTCATAGTGGGAGTAGCTATTACAAAGGTAGGACATACCTGTTCACCAGTGGTAATAATGTATATCTAAGAACTTGTTTTCAAGATTCTTGTAATAGTGGCAATAACCGTTTAGAAGCTATCATCCCTAAAGAATAATTTAAAGATTTAAAAAAAGCGGAGAAAAATCTCCGCTTTTTTTATTCTTTTAATTCTATTTACATGAAAAAAATAAAAGCATTTTCATTGGTTGAGTTACTCATAGTGGTAGCCATACTTGGCATAATTACGGTAATTGCTGTGCCGATGTATAACAACTATGTCAAAAATTCAAAAGAAAGTGTGGCAAAAAATAACTTGAAATCTATTTGCCTAATTGAATCAGATTACTTTGCTGAGAACAATAAGTATTTTTTTACTTCTACTGGGAATCAAACTCGATATATTAACAATGAACTTTTTTCAGGCAAAAAGACTTTAGATGAGAGTGGAGACTATTACTATTTTATTAGCCCTTATGGTTCAACTGGTTATCGGGCTTATGCTTATCCAAAAAATAGAAATTCCGGCTTACAAAGACATTGTGTAGATCATAATGACCAAATGAGCACTTCTTGTTAATCTATAACGCATCACCCATTTGAAACATTGGTGTATACATTGCAATTAAGATAAAACCAACTGTAATGCCCATAAATACAATCATAATAGGCTCTAACATCGAGGTTAATTGTGCAATAATTGAGTCCATTTCTTCTTCAAAATAAGTAGCAATAGATTCAAACATCTCTTCCATATTACCTGTTTTTTCACCAACTGAAACCATGGCGGTGAAGGTAGTGGGAAAGATTTCTGGTCTGTTTGCAAATAAAACAGATAAGGGCTCACCAGAAAAAACACCCCTTTTAATATCAATCATTGCCTCTTTGATAATAATATTGTTATTTGAGGTGGCAGCAATATCAAGCGATTCTATGACGGGTACACCAGCAGCAGATAAGTTGCCCTGAATCATTGCAATTTTAGATAGAGCAGATTTTTTAACCATATCCCCAAACAAAGGCAGTTTCAATATTAATTTATGCCATGCACGACGAAATTTATAATTCTTCTTAATAACAGCAGAAAACAAGGCACCAAAACCAAATATAAACAATGCCAATAACCCACCTTTTAAAGGATCTCTCATAAAAGAACTGATATCAACCACAACCTGAGTAATTGCAGGTAGTCCGCCTTCCACATTGGCAAACATTTCTTGAAAAACTGGTACCACATATACCATCATTAAAACGATAACCGAGATTGCAACCACCAATAAAATTATTGGATAACTTAATGCACTTTTTACACTCGATTTTATTTTTTGATCTTTTTCCATACCAATCACCAATTTTTTTAAAAAAAGATCAACCTTGCCACTAGACTCACCAGCTCTGAGTAGGTTAATATAAACGTTATTGAAAACATTGGGGTATTTCTCAAAGGCACTAGAAAGTGGTGTGCCAGATTCAACATCTTTTTGAATTTTTCTAATAATCCACTTCAACCCCTTGTGTTCAGTTTGTTTTTCAATCATAGATATAGTTTCTAAAATTGGCAAACCTGCGCGAACCATAGTTTCCAATTTTTTAGTAAAAACTATTGCCTCAGTTATTGGTACTTTTTTTGGTGCTTTTTTACTTATTTTTTTATTTTTTTCTTCTTTTTTTTTCTCTTCTTTCCCGGAAATTTTCTCCAAAGAGGTAATAATAATTTTTTGCTCTTTAAGCTTAAATGCGGCCTCATCTTTATTGATAGCCTCAACTTTCCCTTCAGTATATTTACTGTCTTTAATTCCTTTATAACTATATTTTGCAGCCACTACACTCTCGTCTTTTTTTATTCCGTCATTAATACACGCTGATATTCTTCCATAGTTATATAGCCTTGAACTAATATCCCCCTACCAACTTCCTGCATGGTTGAAAACCCATCTTTTTCTTTTGCAATCTTTAATAACTCTGGTGTTGTTAGCTCTTTAAGCACACCTTCTTTAATATTATCAGTAACCCTTAAAACTTCATAGATACCCTTACGGCCTTTGTAACCTGTATTGTTACATTTAGAACAACCTTTACCACGATATAGTTGAACCCTTGAGGCCTCTTCAGGCGTAAAACCTATTGAGACTAATTGTGATTGTGTGGTTGTGTCATCCTCAACTTTACAATTTTCACAAATCTTACGAGACAAACGTTGTGCCACAACCAAGGTTAATGAAGAGGTAATTAGATAGGGTGCAATACCCATATTGATTAAACGTGTAATAGTGCTAACCGCATCATTGGTATGCAGTGTAGATAATACTAAGTGTCCAGTCAATGCGGCTTTAATTGCAATATCAACCGTTTCTTTGTCACGAATCTCACCCACCATTACTACTTCTGGATCTTGACGTAGAAAAGATCTAAGTGCAGCAGAAAAAGTAAGCCCGATATCTTCTTTAACATGAACCTGGCCTACACCATCAATAGTAAATTCAACCGGATCTTCAGCTGTAAGAATGTTAATATCATCTTTATTGACTCGCTGAAGTGCGGCATAAAGCGTAGTTGATTTACCTGATCCAGTAGGTCCAGTTACCAACACCATTCCCTGTGGAGCATCAACAGCATGTTTAAATGCTGCCTCATCATCATCTAAAAAGCCAAGAGTTTCAAGTGTTAGCGAAATAGCGCCAGTATCCAAAATACGCATCACCACGCGCTCACCAAAACTTGTTGGAAGAATTGATACTCGAAAATCAACCTCATGATCTCCAACCTTTATTGTTATAGCACCATCTTGAGGCAATCTTCTTTCTGCTATATCCAGTTTCGACATAATTTTTATACGAGTAACAATAGCAGCATAATGCTCAAAAACCATATCATCTTTATCTTTTTGATCTATTAGTACGCCGTCAATTCTATAGCGCAATCTGGCATGTTTTTTATAAATTTCAAAATGGACATCACTCGCACCCAGATTGATAGCACCATGTAAAACCTTATCAACAAAATCTATAACCACTGAAGACTTTGCTTCAGTTTTCTGAACTTCTTCATCAGTAATATTTGATTTTGTTTCTTCTATTTGTTCTATTGACAAATCATCCAGACTAGAAATTACATTGTCAATTTGACTAAAAGTTGTAATATAGGTTTTAACTTTTTTATCGGTTAGTAGTCTAATACTACTCATTAAATTAAGTGAAGATGGTTCTGATATTGCAACAGATATGGAGTTTTTTTTAACACAAAAAGGTACAACTCTATTTTCTTTTATATATTTTTTGGGGAGTTGGGTAATTGATGATACATCCATTTGCTTTTCATCGGTCAAATCAACCATATCAAGTTCATAAGCTTCTGATATTGCCTTTACAATATTTAATTCATCTGTATAACCAAAATCAATTATTGTGTCAATTAAACCTTTTTCACCCTCATTGCTCGAGTTAGAGGCGTTGGATAACTGCTCATCAGATAATATTCCAGCACCAACTAAAAAATTACCAATTTGTTTAGCTGAATCGGATGAAATTTTTAAACCCATATCAAATTACTCTTGGCGCTAAAAATACAAGCAACTCTTTACGCACATCAGAATCTTTTTCATATCGGAAAAGTTTTCCAATAATTGGCAAATCACCAAACAGTGGAACTTTGTTGGTTGTATCAATTGTTTCTTGAGTAAATACACCTCCAATAACAACAATTGTGTCGTCTTTAACTAATAATTTAGTAGTAATTTCTCTAGTTGTAATTGGCGGATTTGCCTCATCATTTTTAGCTGTCTTTTTCTCAACCTTAACTTTAAGAATAACATTACCATCACCAACAATCGAAGGGGTTACCGTTAATTTAACACCGGCCTCTTTAAATTCGATATCGGTACCACCACCTTCAGCTTCGGTTTTGTACGGAATCTCTTCACCTTGGATAATTACAGCTTCTTCGTTATCTAGTGTAAATACCCTGGGATTTGAAAGCACTTTAGTAACGCCGTCTTTTTCAGAAGCAGACAACTCAAACTTCAAGGCAGAGCTACTGGTATTCAATATAAATCCAATTCCACCCAATGGTCCGGAAACTGCGTTATTAGATACCAAACCTGTGGTATCACCAAGTGTAAGGGTTCCAGCAGTTTCAGCTTGAGACCCTGCCACGCCTGCCCCAGTAATACTTGTTACTTGATCATTTGTATGACTCGTCCATTTATGTCCTATATCTGTAGCATCAAATCCAAACTTAGCACCTAGTTCCTTACTAAAATCATCGGTCGCCTCAACAATAAATGCCTCGATAAGAATTTGTTTTGTCCTAACATCTACTTCTTTGATCAGTCTTGCAATTAAATCAAGCTCCGTCTTGGTGGCTTTAATGATTAATGAGTTTAGTCTTTCATCTATGGTTATATCAACCTGTTTGTTTGCACTAGAGCTAGAACCCTCCTGTGACGACTCATCACCTGCACCCATAACACTTTCAATTTCAGACTTAACATCTTTTGCATTAGTGTAGTAAAGCCTAAATATCTCTGTATATATAGGCTCAATTGCACGTTGAGCCTCCCTAGTTTTTTGTAAATCCTCAATACGCTTTCTGTCAAACTCTTCTTGAGCAACCAGTACATCTTGTTTGTGTATTCGAATAATATTTGCCTGTTCATCAACATGTTTAGCAAGTTTTTTAATTTTTAAAATTGAATCTAGTGCTTTATCCCAAGGAACATTAATGAGTTTTGCCGTAACTCTTCCATCTACCTCATCACCTACTAGAATATTTTTATCTGTAATATCTGAAAACATTAATGCAACGTCTTGAATTGTTACATTTTCTAAATTTAAAGTAATCGGAAAAAGCTCATCTTTATTATTAGAGACATTGATGTAGTTTTTTCTTTCTTCTTTATTAATAGATCTACGTTCATTATTTCTAATCTCTTTTTCTTTTTCATTATCGATCTTGATTCTTGGTCCAAGTGCAACTGTTTTATCAATATTTTCTTTTCTGTCGTTAATAAAACTATTTGGATCTAAAAGTGCGGTGTTTGCATTATCTTGCACAGTGGAACAAGAAGACAACAAAATCAAGGTTAAAGAAAAAACTACTAATGCATTAATTTTTTTCATTATTTACACTCCTATTTCTAACTAACAAAGATACAATTTTATCTTTCTCGTTAACCTCAATTCCGTTAGCACTAATGTTGTTTATTTCACCTTTTGCATTACCTAGCAAATCACCAACTTTAACAAAATATTCGCCACCATTTTGGGCGCGAACCAATGCGATTTTTTTTGTATCTGATGAAATAATCCCCATTAATACGTACTCCTTTACTTCAGATTGTTGTAAAGGATGAACTTCTCCAGTTGACACAGGGGCAGCTGCAGAACCTCCAGAATAAGATATCGGATTAAATGGATTTAGAGTTTCATTTCCATTACTAGCAGTACTTATAGACAATAAAAAGGGCAAAAGCAACGACTTAGTACAAAAATTTAACTTAAACAACATTCTATTGAGTTTCATAACATATCCTCATTTTGTTCAACATTGGCATATTTTTCTTCCTCGTTTGCAGGGAGTCTATAAATTGCTAGAATAGTGCCCACCTTTACTTCACCTCTTTTAGTTTCAGATTCGACAACCATAATCTTCTCTTGGTTTATATTTATAATCTTTTTCAACTTTGACAGCCCTTTTCTAAAATTTGTGTAGTTAACATAATCGCCAGTAATTTCAAACTCAACTTTTAACTCATAATATGCAACTTTTTTCTTTACATTTTCTTGCTCAGAAGAACCCTCCATTGCTAAAGATTCTGGGAATTGGGCATCATTTACAATAACCTCTTCAGGAATTTGTTCATAATTTTGAACCAAATCACATGCTGATAACGTAGTTACAGTATTGCTGTTTAAATCATCAATTGGCTGTACGTCCGTCATCGAATTTACTGTTGCAAAATCATCATTTATTTGCTTCTCGAGCTCAAAAATAGGATTTTCACTGACTTTCTCGATCTTAGATACCATTAGTTGGTTACTAAGGGCTAACGTACTAATATGCCTATATAAATCATCTAATTCTTGTCCAGAATGAAATAAATTAGTCAGTTTTTTGTATTTATCTTTAGCCAAAGATAAATCCCTGGTTTTGCTGGTAATTTTTTCTGAAAGTTCTGTCAAACAAGTATTTAAGTCATTGATTTGTGCGATCTTTTGCTCTTTTATTCTATTTTCATCTTGTGTTGGAAAGTAAACAAAAAATAAATACAATCCAGCCAATATCAGAGCCACAACACCTGTTACTACAATCTTTAAAAACGGATCGCTAGGTTTTTTTCCGACTTTATCATTTTTTTGAGACGGTTGTTTTTTTGAAAATAGTTTTTTAAAAATTTCACCGACATCAGCATTCATATCAATAGCCATAACAACACCCCCTATTTACCAATGCTATCTTGTTCAACCAAGGTGCACCTAATAGAAAAAGATTTAAATGTCTGTTTGTCTACTGTTTTAACCGACATTGTTAATAATGATGCTTTGTCAATTACTTTAGAGTTTGATAAGTTTTCTATAAATTTCAAAATATTTTGATCACTTATAGATAACCCTGTAATTGTAATTTTATTGTCTCCACTGTATTCAATCTTGTTTAGCTGCACCCCTTGTGGAAACGATGAATTAATATCAAGAAGTACAGAATACATAAATTTTTGATTGGAGACAATATCACTACTTGTATCAAGCATTACACTAAGATTATCAATCTCAGTATTTAAACGACTCAACTCTTGTTGTTTTGATTTTCTATCTGAGTCTAAAAGCTGGTATTCACTAAGTTGCGTATCAAGATTATCGCTCTCATTTTGTGCAGAAATAAAGCTCCATAACCCTAAAATCATAACAACTGCAACAAATACAACCACACCCCAACGGGATAAAAGCTTCATCTTTTCTTGGTTTTTAACTCCGTCCCTATCTGGCAATAGGTTTACATTATTAGTTCCAGTTACATACTCATAATAGCCAAAAACATCTAGCTTTCTAGTTCCAAGACCCATAACTGATGAAAAAACTGATGGATTAGGTTCTGCTAAGGCTTTTTCTTTAAGATTTTCTGGAATGGTTGTATTCTTTAGTGCATCAAATATTTCGATATTAATATCTGATAATGCTTCTTTTATATGGCCAGTCATATTATCAATTGAAACGATAGAGGATGAAAGTAGAAGTGAATCAATTGGTTGTATTTTGTATTTTGACTGATACGACGAAAGCATTTGACTAATTTGCATTGAAAAACGTTTCACTATTTTTTTAAGGAGCTCATCATCAATATCTTTGTTTAATAACAAACTCCTATCCTTATCAGATAGGTATATATCTGAAATAAACGGAGAGTCTTCATGCAAAATTAAAATATAGTTTTCGTACGCTCCAAATTCAACTATAGCTATAGGCTTGTCAGCTTTGTTTAAATCCTTCCTTAACTCTAATGCATTACGAATAGCAAAACACCTAACATCGACAACCACTGGATTTAATCCAGCCTGCTTAACAATATTTATGTAATGATCAATATCATCTAATTTAGACGCAACAAAAAGTAGATCCATTTGATTTTCACTTGAATTGCGTTTAAGAACCTGCCAAAAAATAGAGTAATCGTCTAGATTATCTGTCAATTGCACAGCATTTTCCCAAAGTGAATTAGTATCAACAGCCTCTTGTAGCTCCTCGTCTGTCATTAAAGGTAAGTTAACTACCTTGATAATAGCACTACTCACAGGAATAGATACAGCAGCATTCTTAGTTGTAATTTTGCTCGATGTTATTATTTGAGTAAGCTTATTAACATATTTTTCTGAATCATCTTTTACAGAATCTAGGCTGGTATCGCCTTCAACATACTTATAACCAAGCTTTGTTAACGTCCACTTATCATTGTCACTTTCTAATTGAGCTAATCGAATACAGCTAGGTGTAATATCAACACCAACAACATCCTCTTGTTCTACGCTAAGCTTACTTAGGTAGTCCATTAATTTTTTAGCTAGTTTTTTAAACATGTTTATACAGTTTTATAAAAATATCAATTACTTAATTATGGTTAATAATGGGACTATTCTATATCAAAAAATAACTTCGTAAATATATTTCATAATAAACTAATTTAGTTATTCAAAATATTTCCCGCCAAGATTCATAACTTACACTGCCCTTGCCTTTAGAACCTTTCTTCGGAGTAAACACAATCAAGTTATCTTTTCTTTGGCCAATAATATTGCCTTTTTCATCTTTAATATCTTGCGAACCGCTACCGCTAATCCCCACATAAACCTTGCCCTTGTGAATAATAGCCCCAGTAGCAATGCCTTGCCCAAGCTTAGTTCCACGAAGTGTATTGCCACAAGCAAAGTTATGCTCTGTTAGTTTTGAATCTCCTGGATTACAAATATTTTTATTATTTGGTGTGTATCTTGATGCAAACACAGTTTCATTACTAACCGCTAATTTTCCAGTAACCTTCTCATGTGCATCTAAATTAACATACCAACCCAAATCGGCATCTGTGGGGCAAACACCACCGGTTGATGTATTGTCTTTTAGCTTTGTTATGGTTGATGATGCCGCCGCTTTAAAGTTTGGAAAATTAGCATCCTTAACACCATAAATCCTATTTTTTATATCGGATGACATTCTTTGTAGCTTTGGTTGATTGCCCGTGCCATAATACATCCACAAATTACCGTCATTACCAATTGATGGTGTTACCTGGAAAAACGCCATACGATCATTCTCTTGAGTTGCTTCAGCATTAAAGAATTGTGTAATTTCGTACAGTGTTCCTGCATTAGTTAAGTTTAACTTCCAAAACTTACCTTCTAAATCTGCAAAATAAAACATCGCGCCTTTATACTTTGCCTTACTTGTGGTGTCAGGCGTGATAGCAGTAAGTGTTGCCGGTACTGAATTAGCAATATTATTACTTGCATCCGTTAAGTCAATTTTCTTTAGAACCTTGCCTTTGTTTTCAAGGTCAATGACATAAATGGCAGATCCATAATCAGTATTTACTCCGCCGTTATAACCTGCACCAAACACAGCCACCCATTTACGACCACTACCATACGGCATTGCCATAATGGTTGGGGTTGACCAAGCCTCGCCCAATTTTGAGTAATCATATTCTGCTGGAATATTAACCGTATAACCTAAATCTGTTCTATTTCCACTATCATCCCAATGATAAATTTGCTTATTAACCGCATCATTTTGAAAAGCAAATAAGAAAGATGGGCTGTTTGGGTTAGTAATATCTAATGCAAAATAACCATGCCCACCTCTACCCATACCAGACAATAAAACCGTTCTCCATCTAGCTCCGTAATAAATATCTTTAATCACGGGAGAGCCATC
>CAZIES010000095.1:0-10019 GCA_964538295.1 uncultured Arcobacter sp.
GTTGGTAATTGTTCAGTGTATTCAATGGTATGTTCAATATCACTTTCAAGCACTGCATTTGCTACTTCATTTAAGGTGTAACCATTAAACCCTAAAGCAGCATTGGTTGGAACAACACGTTTATCAATATTGGTAAAGGTTCCTTCTTGTTGGTTCAGTGCTGGTACATCTAAATCTCCATCACCTAAAGCACTTAATTGGAAATCAGCTTTTTCGTTGTAACCAACAATAAATCCAGAAGCCTCTTCATCTAAGTCACAAATTAGACTAACTCCAAGTGTATTTGTTTGTGAAGGAATTGCTAACACATTAAAGTTAGTGTATTTATCAACTAACCCACAAAGTTTTGCAAGGTTTTGTGCATTTGGGTGCGTAAACAGGTCTTCTCCTACCATTAACGAGAAAGTGTCTTTTTTAGCAAGCATTGCGTCAATAGTTTCAAGTAATGCTTCATCACTTCCAATATCATCTAAAAGCGTTGTGTAATCAAACTCAACCTCTTTTTTAACTTTCTTAGGTACGACTTTAGAGACTTCTTTCTCTTCACCTGTCTCTTCATCTTTTACGATTTCAACAACTTTTTCTTTCACTGTTTCAACCACAGTTTTTGTTCGTTTTTCTCGTTTTGAGTCTAAGAACTCTTGTACACTTGATGGTAAATTTTTTCCAAAGAGTTCAAGGAATAAATAAAGTACTGACTCTTCAGCTAGTGGGTTATGATAAACAAACTGTGTTGTTTTACCTTTTTTACCAATGAGTTCCATGATTGGGTCTTTTACAGGGTGGAAGTAAAGTGCTGCCCCTTTATTCATAATAACTGAGTTATTGAGTGCATATCGTGCACTTGGAAGGTCTGATTTTAAGAATGACCCAACACTAACAACAAAGTTAGCATCATGAACATCTTTTAAGCTTGCACTATAGAGTGATTTTCCACTAGTAGTTGCATATGCATCAAGGAATTTTTTGAAGTTATATGCATCGTTATTAACTAACTTACACCCTAACTTCTCTTTGAGTGATTGTAAAATTTTTGCTTCTTCATTGGTGATAAAAGAGTTAAACTTAATCGTATCTGCTTTTTTGAAAGCTTCAACAGCACTATTAAAAGCAGCTTCATCTTTACTTTCAACTCTATTTTCATAATCATATCCAAATCGAGCAGCACCATTTAACGTTGAATAGTGATGTTCATTGGTAACTCGGTAAATTTTTTGAGTACTATGATTCTCAATTGATTCATGTTTAACTTCATAATACATTAACGCACAATCAGATGAGTGTGGGTTGGCTGCTGGAACTTTTGTCAATTCCCATGCATTTGATTTATACTGGAAGTCATTTGAAACTAAAGCACCAACAGGACAAACAGAGATACACTCTCCACAATCTGTACATTGGTCTTCATTAAACCCAATCAGCGATTTATTTAACTTATTCCACATTGCATAAGCATCTTTTGGCATCTCAGCTTTAAAAGTGGCATTAATAAGATCAGCACCTCTTTTAACAGTAGAAAGAGCATTTGAACCAATCATATCTTTACAAACAGTTACACACTTCTCACAGACAATACAAAGACCTGGATCATAGTTCATCACACCCCAATGCGAAGTAGGTCTATGCACATCTCT
Source organism: uncultured Arcobacter sp. (assembly GCA_964538295.1). Taxonomy (GTDB): domain Bacteria; phylum Campylobacterota; class Campylobacteria; order Campylobacterales; family Arcobacteraceae; genus Arcobacter_A. The sequence goes on from CAZIES010000095.1 coordinate 1,635, forward strand.
AATTGCATAGCTTTGTGAATCTACTTTTTCGTAAAGCGTATAGTTTTGAAGCTCACACTCACCACTTTGATCACAGGTACCACACTGTAATGGATGGTTAACATCGTAAACTTCCATAATCGCACGTCGCTCTTTTTGGATGTTTTCTGTTGTTGTTGTTACTTCCATGCCCTCTTTAGCTTTAGCATTACAAGAATAAACTTGTTTACCATCTGCTTCAACTAAACACAGACGACAAGCTAAAGTAGGGGAACATCGTGTCAAATAACAAATAGCTGGTACAAAAATACCATTGCTTCTTGCTACATTTAAAAGAAACTCTCCCTCTTTTGCTTTAACCGCTTTGCCATCAATCGTTAATGTAATTAAATCACTCATTATGCATCAACCTTTTCAATCTTTACTTGTTTATAACGATAGCCATCAAAGATGGCACTGTTATCATTTTCTCCCATTGCACATAGGGCAATTGTTCCTTGTAAATTTTCATCAACTTTAAATAATTTTTCAATCTTTTCACTGCCATAGTTAATAAAAATTGCATCACCATCACTCACTTTTGCAACACGTGCAAAGGAGTTACTTCCAACTAAACTGTTATCACTATCTTGTTTATTGTATCTATATAAAAGTGTGCCATTATATGATTTTAAATCCTCAACCTCTTCAATTGATTCACAAGAGATAGCATCAAAAGCATTTCGATACTTCTCATTTAAAATCACTAGCTCAAATCCTGCAAACTCTTTTAAAATCGTTAATAGTTTTAAAATACTTTCAGCACACTCATGGGTAAAAATATCATCCCCAATAATTAATGTTTTATTCGTTTTACCAAGACTTTTTTCATACGCCTCTTCAAACTCCTCTTCGCCGGCACTACTTTCTGCTGAGATATAACCAATATCAAGGTCATTAATAAAATTTTGAATGGTATCATTAGATGATTTTACAAAAGCATCAACTAAAAGTGTCGCAATACCCTCTTCACTTCCCACTTCATATTTAATAAATTGCGAGTAATAAACTTTTAAATCAATATCATCAATTGGATGCATATAGATAAACTCAGCATTATTGTTTGCAATAGCAGTCACAACTGCTTCATTTATCTCTTCATTATCACAGGATAACAAAGTACCAAAAGCAATGATATAATCACTTTGCGTTATTAATTCTTGATTACCCATTACGCCTCTTTGTCCAAAGATTCTTCTACCTCTTTTGGTTCAGGTTTTACTTTTTTAACAACAATTGTCCAATCCACTTCATTAAACTTGAGTGAATTCATCATGGTATAACCTGCTTCATAAATTACATCTGAACTTTTTTGAATTGGACTAAAATCACCAATCTCAAAAAGGAAGATGGCATTTTCACCTTCAACAATATCCTTATCCATTAACTCTAACATTCTGTCGTAGAAGTCATCTTTTAAAGGTCTTAAATCATATCTTTTCATGCTAACTCCTACTATCTATCAATCTCACCAAATACGATGTTTAAGTTACCTACAATAGTAACAACATCGGCTAACTGGTGACCTGGTATTAAATCTTCTAAAATTCCTGTATGCCAAAATGAAGGAGCTCGAAGTTTCATTTTATATGGATATGGACTTCCATCACTTACAATCATGTAACCCAACTCACCTTTTGGTGACTCAGTTGCCACATAAATTTCACCCTTAGGTGGTCGCATCCCTTGTGTTACTAGAACAAAGTGTTGCATTAAAGAGTAGTTTTGCGTCATAATATCTTCTTTAGATGCAGAGATATACTCAGGAGAGTGTGCCATGAGTTCACATTTACTCTCATTATACATTGGAATAAGTTGTCGTAAAATTTTGATACACTCTCGCATCTCTTGCATATGACACTTATATCGTCCATATGAATCCCCAGTTTGAGCGATTGGTACATCAAAATCCAACTCAGGATAAAGACCATAAGGCATCTCTCTTCGTAAATCCCACTTGATTCCAGTTGCTCTTAGAACGATTCCAGAACATCCCCAAGATTTTGCCATCTCTTGTGAAACTGTTCCTACATTTTCTAAACGCATTCGCCAAATTCTATTAGCTGTTAAAAGTCCTTCATATTTTTCAATCTCAACTTCTAAGATTTTACAAAAAGCTTCTAAATCATCACACCAACCTGGTGGTAAGTCTAAAGGAACACCACCAATTCTTACTGCTGAATGCGTAAGTCGTGCTCCACAATAGTCTTCGACTAAATCAATAGCAAACTCTCTTTCTCTAAAGGCATATAAAAAGACCGACATCGCTCCAACATCAAGGGCGTGTGTTGCAAGCCAAAAAAGGTGTGACATGATTCGATTGATTTCTAAAAGCATCGTTCGAATAATCTCAGCTCGCCGTGGTGCTTCAATACCTAAAAGTTTTTCAACGGCTAAAGCATACCCGTAGTTATTTGAGGTTGCCGCAATATAATCCATTCGATCAGTTGTTGGTAAGAATTCATTATAAATCATATTCTCACCCATTTTTTCCATCCCTCTATGAAGGTATCCAATACCAGGGGTTGATTTAACGATCTCTTCTCCTTGAAGCTCTAACATCAGTCGCATTTGACCATGCGCTGAAGGGTGTTGGGGTCCAAAGTTAACCATCATCGTATTATCTTCACGTTCAAAGTGAATATTCTCAAAAAAAGGTTTTAATCTGTTGACTTGTTGCATGGGTTACCTTCTCTTCTCTAAAGTAATTGATTCATCTTCGTGAAGTTTTTTAATAATAGGAACTCCACCCTCTTCTTGGTAAGCAAGTGGTGTATGTTCTGGCTCTTTACCATCTGTAATATCAACACCAAACTCAACTTCGTGTCCCAGTCGAGAGAATCGCGTTGTATCATAGCGATCAATCGCCGCACAATCTCTTTCTTCAGGACCAATAATATCTCGTGCTTCTTTACCAAAAATTTTATCAACTTCATACCATTGAGCTGCTTCATCCCCTTCTAAAGGATAAGTTTTTCGTAAAGGATAATCGTACCAATCATCTGGCATTAAAATTCGTTTCATATTTGGATGGTTATTCACACGAACACCATACATATCATATAGCTCTCGCTCAGACCAACTTGCCATTTTAAAAATAGAATAAATAGACTCAATTGACTCTTTTTCTTTAATAAATGTCTTCACTCTAAGGCGTTTATGTTTACTCATTGAAAGCATTTCATAAAAGATTTCAAAACCACCTCTGCTAGCAATATAATCTGTTGCAGAGAGTTCCATACACATGTCATACTCTAAATTATCTCGTAGGTGCGTTAAGGCTTTTACATTATCACTAGGCTTAATATAAACAACCAGTTCTTCTATCTCGATATAACTCTTTTCAATACTTACAACAGCACTTAAGCTCTCTAAGTCTTGGGTATAAATTTCATCCTCTCGAACATCTTTTTTAGGCGTTTCAGGAGTTACATAAAATCGGTCATTATAGTAAGATTTCTTTTGTACATTATCTTTAGGAGTATATTGTCTCATTACACTAACCTCTTCTTCTTTTGCGATTTAAATACAGACTCTCTTCTGATTTTCTTTTGTAACATCATTAAAGCATATTGAAGGGTTTCTGGTCGTGGTGCACAACCTGGTAAGTAGATATCAACAGGAACAACTCTATCAGCTCCTTGCACAGTTGCATAAGTGTTGAACATTCCTCCTGTATTTGCACAAGATCCCATAGAGATAACCCATTTAGGATCTGGCATCTGATCATAAAGACGTCGCATAAACTCAGCATGTTTTTTCGTTAGTGTCCCTGCAATCACAATCACATCGGCTTGCCGTGGTGAAGCTCTAAAAATTGTACCAAATCTGTCAAAATCGTATCGAGAGGCTCCTGTTGCCATCATCTCAATCGCACAACAGGCCAATCCATATGTCAGTGGCCAAATAGAGTTTGACCGTCCCCAGTTTACAAGCTTATCAACGGTGGTTAAAGCAATGGGTGCTCCACCATCTTGAAAATAATTTACTTTATGCTGTGCCATTCAAGCGCTCCTTTTTTCCATGCATAGATGAATCCAATCGTTAGAAGAATTATAAATAGAATCATCTCAATAAACCCAAACCATCCAAGTACTTTAAAGTCTACCGCCCATGGAAACATAAAAATAATTTCAATATCAAAAAGAATGAAAAGCAATGCCATAAGATAGAATTGTACAGATACCGTGTTAGGTTGTTTTGTTACTTCAGGTCCACACTCATACAAGGTTACTTTAAGTTTCTCTGTATCTAAACGTGCTAGCTTTCTACTAACAAGTCGTGCTAAAAAGACCGTTGCAATAAAGGCCCCAAACGTTAAGACAAACATAACAAAAGCACCAAAATAAGGATGGGCAAAATCCATATGAGTCATAATATATCCTTTAGAAATAGTTAAAAACTACAATTGGCTTGATGATAACTAATAACCAATAAAGGGGTTCTTAATATATAAGTCGCTTTATTATCTCTTTTTAAAAGTTGTGATAAAATGAAACAAATATAACATATGTTCATTAATTATCTATTTTAATAAAAGTATAATATTCATCCCAAAAAGTTTAGTTAAGTACCAATTTAATCACATAATATACACTAATCATATGTCATTGGTATGTCAAAAGTATGATATTTTAAGTTTTTTTTAATTCTAAAGTGTAGTTTTTTAATAAAAGCTATTGAAATTTAATTGTATTTCTTCCAGAATTTTTTGCTTCATACAAAGCAATATCTGCTTTTTTAATAAGTGTTGAAATGCTATCGTTAGGTTCAATAAGAGTTAATCCAAAACTTCCTGTTTTGCCACCAACTTGATCAAATACTTTCTCTTCCATTTTATGACGTAATTTTTCAGCCAGTTTTTTCATACCCACTTCATCCATGCAAGGTGAGATAATTAAAAACTCTTCCCCTCCCCAACGTCCAAGAGAGTCCACATCACGAATATTATCACCTAATAATTGCGCTAATTCAACTAAAACCTTATCACCAACATCATGCCCAAAATGATCATTAACCTTTTTAAAATGATCCACATCCATCAAAATAACGCCAAAAGGTTCTTTATAACGTTTATAAAAACGTAAACGCTCTTTGAGTATCTCATTTAATTTAGCCCGATTATATATTTTTGTTAAATTATCCGTTTGAGAAAGATATTGCAGTTTTTTAGTGTATTTAGATAATGTAACATGGCGTATCACTAATCCACCTATAATAACCATTGCAACAACTAAAACAGCCCATAACATTTGATAATCAACTTTTGAGCTATACTGAACATGTGTCCATTGGGTTAAAATCTCTTGTTGTTGTTTTTGAGGAATAAAATCAATAGCCTTATTTATTATTGTCACCAAAGTTTCATAGTCACTACGCACTCCAAATGCTAATGCTGCTTGAAATTTTGTCTTTCCTACAATACGTAAGCCTTGTAGCCCTAACTTTTTAATCCAAAAACTCGCTTGTGGTAAAGCACATAATAAAACATCAACCTTTTTACTCTCCACAGCCAACAGTCCTGCTTGCAAAGAATCAACTTCAACATAGTTTAAATCAGGATAATAGTGTTTTACTTCCGTTACATACCCATAATCCTTAATCACCGCAATACGTTTGTCATCAATCTGCGTAATATTATCTTTATAAGTTGCATCCTCTTTCATGACCATTACAACAGGAGACGAGAGATATGACTTTGTAAAAGTTAATTCATCTTTGAGTAAAGAGCTAGTTGTTTCAGATAAAACATCGACCTTTTTTTGTTGAGCCATCGTAATTGATTGTGTCCAAGTGCGTGTTGGAACACGAATAAACTCTAACCCCGTATACTCTTCAATCAGTTTTAAATGTTCATTAACAATACCTTGATACTCTCCATTTTTAAATGCTTCATAAGGAAGCCAGTTTGGATCACCTGTAAAATAGACTTGCGGGTGTTGTTCAATCCACTCCCTTTGAGATAAAGAGAGTTTAAGTCCGTTCTTTTGTTTATAAATAAACCCTTCTAAATCCTTTGAAGTTTGATTGATTAATCCTAACTCTTCATATAAAAACAAAATCCTTTGGAATCGAGCTTTATCTATTTGACCAAGGGGTACATTTTTTGGGATTAAAGAACTTTTAATCACCTTTGCTTCATATTGTAAAGCTGCTTTGGATTTTTCTTGAGTATTATAACTTGTTAAAATAATCTCAATAATTTCGTCACTATTTTTTAACGCATACTCCCAGCCTTTTTAAGTCGCTTTTAAAAATTTATTAACTAACTGAGGATTATTGCGGGTAACATCTTGATGAGTAAACAAAACATTTTCATAAAAATCATAACCATAATTAACAGGATCAATAATATTGTACGCTATATTTTTTTCAATCAAAGCATAAGGTTGATTGGAAATATAAGAGGCTTGAACATCAATCTCATCATTAATTAAATCATTAATATCATACGTATGTTTTGATAAGAGCATATCATCATATGAGACACCCTCTTTTCTTACCATTGCATTTAAAGAGGCTGAACTTGGTGATTTAGGATTTATCATAACCCTTTTGCCAACCATATCAAAGATATTGCGAATATTTGAACTTTTTTTAGCAAGAAAAACAAGTGGTGAATGTTGAAAAATTGAAGCTAATGCAACAACAGGTTTACCCTGTACGTACTCTAATACTAAACTAGAATACCCCACTGCAAACTCTACATCTTTATTAATAATCGAATCAAAACTACTCAAATCTTTACGTTTTTCTAAAAGATTGACTTCTAATCCTACCTCTTTATAATAACCTTGTGCAATAGCAGCATAAAAACCTGCGTGCTCGAACTGGTGTTTCCAATTTAACTGTACATTTACTTTTGTGATATTTTGTGCCCATAACGAAGCACTTAATAATAAGGAGAAAAATAGCACTCGATAAATAAACATACTACACCCTAACGTAGGTCTTTGTGATAAAATCATAACCTACGCTTATATTATACATAAATTAACTAAAAAAGCCTACTTTATTCTCAGAATCAAACTCTCCCTTTTTCTCTTTAGAAATTTGTTCTTCAAACGCTTCCAAAGTAAAAAGTGGTTCATCCTCTACCGCTAATTTATAGGCGGTATTTTTAATCACCAACTCAATTTGACCACCTGTTAACTCATATTTTGCTAAAACTTTAACATCCAAGTTCTCTTCTAAAGGTAAACCTTTAGGAAGTAGTTTTTCCCAAAGTAGTTCCCGTTGTTTTTGTGTTGGTTTACTAAACTCAATTTTATAATTAAAACGTCTTGAAAATGCCTTATCTAAATTTTCAAGCAAATTTGTAGTTGCAATTAAAATTCCATCAAAGCGTTCAATCTGCTCTAAAAAGATATTTTGCATTTGATTATGCATCTTATCACTACCACTTCCATTGCCACTTACTCGTGAACTTAAAAATTGGTCCGCTTCATTAAGCAGTAAGATTGGCTCAGATTTTGTTTTATCTCTAAACTCATAGTAGTTATCAAAAATTGAACGCACATTTTTTTCACTCTCTCCCACATACATAGAAAGAATCTTTGAACAATCAAAAGAGATTACCTGTCGTTTTAACGCTTTTGCCATGGTCAATGCCGTTAAGGTTTTACCCGTACCTGCTACTCCATAAAAGACTATCTTTGCTTCGATACCTTTTTTCTTATCTTTGATACCCCACTCTTTTAAACGATTAACAACATTTTTATCCACTTGTTTTAATAACGACTCTAAAGTCTCTTTAGTTTTTGGATTTAAAACCACATCTTCAAAAGTTTTAGGTGTTGATACCAACTCAAACATCTCTTGCTCTTTAATCAAAGCATCCAATTTTATTTTTGCTGTTCTTGTTTTTTTCTTTGTTGGGTGCGATATTTTATATAAAACATCATCTGGGATATAAAAGTTTCGATTAATTCCCCCAAATGGTGTTAACATCTCATCATAATCCACAAGGTTATTAGAGACCAATTTTGAACTCTCTTCTAACAGACTTCGGTATTTAATCTTTTCATAATCATCATGGGAAATCAAATCAATCAATGAATTCATATCTCTTAATTGTTCATCACCACCTGCATACTCCTCTTTTAAAAGGGCTAAAAATATCATACGCTCTTGGTCATCAAGGTCGTTTTCTTTAAAAAAGCCTTCAATCATGATTTCATCATTGGTGGCACTTAAACGTTCGCAAATTCTAGTTTCTAACATAGCAAGTTTTGACTGTAGACGGTTGATATTAGGTGAATTTTCATCAAAATTATGTTTTATCACATTAAGCTTTTGGGCTAAATCAATTTTGAAAAATTGGTCTTGTAAGTACTCTAAGTGGTCATTATACTCTTTAACTTCAGG
>CAZIES010000096.1:0-9912 GCA_964538295.1 uncultured Arcobacter sp.
CTTTAAACAAAAGAAGAATTCAAAAGTTTATAAAGAGGGGATAGTATGCTTGAGATAATTATATTTACACTGTTAATATCAACCATTTTAAATATTGTGTTAAAAAAGTTTGGTATACCAACGATTATTGGGTATATAACAACAGGTACCATTATTGCTTATGGTTTTAATCTTCATGATGCTGTACACAATCATGACTTAAAACAGATAGCTGAATTTGGGGTTGTTTTTTTAATGTTTACCATAGGCTTAGAGTTCTCTATGCAACACCTTATAAAGATGAAAAAAGAGGTGTTCTTATATGGTATGTCTCAAGTTGTGATCACTGCAGTTATTTTTACTTTGATGGGGCACTATTTATTTGATATCGCTTTAAAATCAGCCATTATTATAGGACTTGCCTTAGCACTATCTTCAACAGCCATAGTATTAAAAGTACTTAATGAGAGTGGTGATATTAATAAGCTTTATGGACGTAAAGTCTTAGGGGTACTTCTTTTTCAAGATATTGCAGTGATTCCTATTTTATTAATGATTACTATCTTTTCCGTTGAGAATCAAACGGTTAGTTCTCTACTGTTGCAAACATTTATTGATGCAACGATTTTACTCATAGGTCTGTATATTGTTGGAAAGTATCTTTTGGAGTCATTTTTGTTGCATGTAGCCAAAACAAAATCCAATGAGATATTTATAGGTTCTATTTTACTCTTGGTTATAGGAACCTCTTATTTAGCCCATCTTTTTGGATTTTCTTACTCTTTAGGTGCTTTCATAGCGGGTATGATGATAGCTGAAACTCACTATAAACATCAAGTTGAAGCAGATTTGATTCCCTTTAGAGATCTTCTGTTAGGGATATTTTTTATTACCGTTGGTATGCAACTTGATTTTAAAATTATTCTTGAAAACATAGGAAGTGTGGCATTACTGTTACCTATTTTAATTATTATAAAAGTGGTAATACTATTTGTTATTATGCGATTTACTTCCTCAAAAAGAACTTCGCTTAAAACAGCTGTTTCACTCTTTCAGTTAGGTGAGTTTGCTTTAGTGATTTTTGAGTTATCTTTTGCTCGTGATTTGATTGATCCAACGTTGGGACAAATATTAATCGTAACCGTGATTGTTTCAATGATAATGACACCATTTATTTTAAAAAACCTTTCAACGATTGTCAATATCATTAATAATAAAAAAGATAGAAATAAAGAGATAACTGAAATACAAAAAGAGAAACTTGAAAATCATATTATTTTAATTGGTTTTGGACGTTTAGGAAAAAATATTGCTAAACTCATACGAGAAAACAATGAAGAGTTTATTGCCATAGAGAGTGATATTAAAACAGTAATTGCTTCTCAAAAACAAGGGCTTCCCGTGATTTATGGAAATGCCTCCAAAAAAGAGATACTTAAATCAGTGAATATAAAAGCAGCGTCTGCGGTGATTATTTCTGTGGGTAATAGTGCAAAACTACTGCATATTTGTGAGGTGGTTAAACAAATGGCACAAGATAAAAAAACTATCGTTAAAGTGAATAAATATGAAGAGAAAGAGCTTTTAAAAAGATTAAAGTTATCTCATATTATCGTTGAGACTGAAAAAACAGCAAAAGCGATGTATGAAGAGACCATTACTTTAAGCTAATTTAATAGGAGGATTTTATGTTTGCTATATATAATAACGGAAGTGTTAGTGTTCGAAGTACTGCAGATAATCTATATCAGGTAAAAAATACAGATGCTCCTCACAAAGCCTTACTTAAACCTGATGACGATGATTTGTTTCAAGACTATTTAGATCGGGATAAAAAAAACAAGGATAAAAACCAAGAAAATCAAAAAGAACTCAATGCTTATAAAAAAATAGCCAATATGGATACAACAGAGGTTGTTTATCATGTAAAAGATATTATGACTTCTAATTGTATTTCCATAAACCAAACGAAAATAGTTTTAGAAGCATATAATCTTTTACGGGAAAGTAGGGTGAGTCATATTCCAATAGTTAGTTTAAATCAAAAGATTATAGGGATGATAAATAAAAAAATCATTTTAAATCTATTAATGGATGATTTTGATAGGGGTAGGTATATTTTAAATCAAAAGTTATCAGAACTCTATTTTGAAGATTTGATTACCACTGATCCTATATCAGATATTAGACGTGTTGCTAAGGTGATGTTGGATTTTAAGTTGGATGCGATACCGGTTGTTGATGCAAATGATGTTTTGTGTGGGATTGTTTCTAAAACGGATATTATAAAAGCGGTTTCTAAATTACCGGCTATTAATTTGTGGGGTTAATTTTTTCTTTGTTAGTTGTTAGCTTAGGGTGGTTTTTATATTCTGGCTTTTTATTGCAAAGAGGAGTATCTCTTTACTCTTTCCACTTTTTTATTGAAAAAAGTTCACAAAAACAACTGCCGGTTGTCAAAGCACTACGTGTCCCTAAAATTTTAAAGATTTATTTTCTACGCTCATAACTTGTCGAAAACGTGACTTTAGTCACCTTTGTCTCCTCAAACATGAATCGCTTTTCTTCGAAAAAAATCTTCAAAATTTTAGCTTTGACAAAGGCAGGAATATAACCCATGATTTTTCATCCAAGAGATACTCTATAACTATCCTTTTAGACAGCTTTTCAAAAAGGGAAACAAAAACAACAAAAGAAATACTAGCCTAACAGCGAAGCTATTAGGAAAGCAAATGGAAACTCTTCAAAATCCAAATACATAAAGACACCAACAAGAAAAAACGTCAGTAACTGGAAAAAACCTTTTTATCTGCAAGCAGAATTAACATGATAACATGCGGGAGCGTAGCGAGTAAATTCTTCGATAAAAGTAACAAAAGCGCGACTCACGCAGTAAGCGAAAGAGAGATTCAAGCTTTAGCTTGCGTGTGTTATAAATTTCAGCTAAAAAACACCTTCTGAATCATAAAAAAGAGTATTACCGTATAAAGTAATAAAATAAAATTCTTATAAGACTTTATGTGGGTGATATTTTTCACTTTGATACCAAAATAAACCCCAACAAGTGATGCAATACCAACTATTGCACCTTCACTATAAAGCATTTGTCCACTGTATGACAGTGATAGAAATCCTGCTATTGAAGAAAAAATTACGAAAAATAGACCTAAGGTTGTGGCTATTTTTAGGTTGTAATGCATAAAACCTACTAAAATTGGCGTTAACATAATTGTTCCACCAATTCCTATACTCATGGCAAACATACCAATAGTACATCCAATTAGTAGTAAAAAGGCTTTGCTATGTTGTTTGACCTCTTTTTCATGTTCCATTGAAGTTTTAAAGATTTTTAATATTGACGCAACTAAGATGGCAATAAACATGTATTGTAGGGTTGTGTTGGATAGGGTAGCTACTATAAATCCACTAAAAAGACCGCCAATGAAACCTCCAATTCCAAGAAGTAAACCATCTGCTAAAAGGTGTAGCTGTTTTCGTAAGTTTAAAAATGAGCCAAAGAGTGAACTAAATACCATTTGCATGATTGAAATCGCAACGGCTTCTTTCATATCAAACCCTGTGTATAAAAGTAGGGGAACAAGTACCATTCCTCCTCCGATTCCAAAAAAACCAGAGGTAAAACCCGTAATTGCACCAAAAAGTAGTAGTTCTAAGGTCATATTTTATTTTTTAATGGAGTTCATTGCACTAATGAATTTTTTGTAAATACACTCTAACTCATGATCTTCGTCACTTAAATCAATACCATCATATTTTTTAACGGCATGTTCAAGTACGGCAACTCTTTTTAGTAAGTATTCAAACATCTCTTTATTAATATCTGGAAGGTCTGCGTGGTTGAGTTTTCCATTTTTATCATCACGTTTGATAACTTTTGCAGGAACTCCAACGGCTGTACAGTTTTTTGGTACATCACAAATTACTACTGAATTTGCCCCAACTTTTCCATTTTTACCAACGGTGATATTTCCTAAAACTTTTGCTCCACTTCCAATAACGGAATTGGCTTTAATAGTTGGGTGACGTTTCCCTTTATTTAGACTAACTCCTCCAAGGGTCACACCTTGATAAATCAGTACATCATTTTCTATAATGGTGGTTTCACCAATAACTACTCCAATACCATGGTCAATGAATACTCTTCGACCAATAGTTGCTGCTGGGTGAATATCCATATTACAAAAAAACTGGGTTAAGCCCATAATAATTCTAGCACTAAGTTTAAAATTTCTTTTGTACAGTCTGTTTGCAAGTCTATGATTAACGATTGCCCAAACTCCAGGATAGTTAAAAAATAGTTCAAAATTTGAGTTTAAAGCAGGGTCATTTTTTTTAGGAACTGAAAAGTCTTCTTTTATTTGTGCCCAATAACTTAAGGGTTTGTTTTCTTCTTTTATCTCTTGTGTCATACTAACTCCACGTTGTTTTTAAATAACTGTTGTCATGTAAATATTTATCTAATATCTCATAAGTGTTATCATCTAATTTGTTTTTTAAAATATTTTTAATCTCATTGGTATCATAATCAATATCTTCAAGAATATCAATAATTTTTTGAGACTCTAAAATTTTTTCACATTTAACGGTATCGTCTTTAAAAACGATATTAATTTCAGTTGGATGGGAAAAGAGGTTATGTCTCATTCCCAATATATCTTGATAAGCCCCAACATTAAAAAAGCCTAAATAGTACTCCTCTTTTTTCAGGTTGACATCGTGTAGGTAAAGGGGCTCTTTAGGATTAAACTCCATCTCTCCATCACTATCACAAGTAATATCCCAAAGACTTGCACTTCGTGTTGGTTTTTTATCTAAATGGGTTATTGGCATAACTGGAAATTCTTGTTTAATGCCCCAAAAATCAGGTAATGATTGAAAAATTGAGAAATTTAAAAGGTACTTTTCTTGTATTTTATCATCAATCTTTTGCAACTCTTCGTAATCATCTACCTCTAAAAGCCAAATGGCTTTTTTGATAATAAGGTTTGTTAAAATCTCCGCATTTGAACGATCTTCTAAATCAATATACCCCAAATCAAATAGTTTAAGTAGTGATTCTAAATGGTCAATACTATCATGCATATATTCTAGTGCAGTACGGCTGTTTATATCATTATAAAGCTCATTTAATTCTTTAATTAAAGGAGGGTTTTTCTCTTTTAATCGTAAATGTTCAGCTTCATACTCTGCTGAAAAGAGCTCAAGTACAGGTGTAATTAATATGGTTGAGTTTGCTGCTATAAATCGTCCTGATTCGGTAAAAATATTTGGTTCTTCAACCCCTTTTTGTTTAGCAATATTTTTAAGTGTAAAAATTACATCATTGGCAAACTCTTGTAAATGGTATTGTGCTGTTCTTTGAAATTGTGAATATTCTACGGCTAAACCTCCACCAATATTAATAGCATTAAGATGTGTTGCGCCTAAGTTTTTGAGTTCAGCATAGATATGACCAGACTCTTTTAGTGCATTTTTAAGGGGCTTGATACTTTTCATAGCAGAGCCAATATGAAAATGAATCATTGTTAGATATTGGCATAGACTATTATTCTCAAGCATTTCAAAGGCCTCTAAAATTTCAGTAGAACTTAGTCCAAATTTTGAATCAATACCTCCTGATTTTGCCCATGCTCCACTTCCTTGATTAAAAAGTCGTACGCGAATACCAATATTTGGTGTAGGAAGTAAGGTCTCTTTTTCTACAGAGATAATTGTCTCTAATTCATTAATTCCTTCTATAATAACAGTAATATCGTGTCCCATTTTTTTAGCAATAAAACATAGATGAATCATCTCTTTATCTTTAAACCCATTAACAGTAATAGGTGCACCTATTTTGTTATAGGTCATTGCTAAGAAAAGTTCTGCTTTACTTCCTGCTTCTAAACCATAATTATATTTCTCCCCAGCATTAATTAAAGGGTGTAAAAAGTTAGGTAGTTGATTAACTTTTAATGGAAAAACAGCATTAAAAGAGCCTTTATAATTATGCTCTTTAATGGCATTGTCATAGAGGTTATAAAGTTTATCAATTTGTTCTTGCGTAAGATGTGGAAATCGTAAAAGTAAAGGACCTTTATAATCTTGGGAACGTATCTCTTTTACAAGTTCAATTAGGGGAGGTTTATTTGCTTTATTTACTTTGACAACACCATCTTCTATGATGAAGTTGTCATTTCCCCAGATATCAATACCATAATTATTCAATCTTAAAAGTCCTCTAGTTTAATCGTACTTTCTTCTTTTGATTTTAAATTTTTTACATAAATAGTGCCATTTCTTAACTCATCTTCACCGATGAGTGCTACGATTGTTGCCTCTTGTTTTTCTGCGAGTTTAAAATGTTTTCCAAATCCACGTGGAGTGTACTCTACAAAGGTTTTAGTTGTTTTTCTTTTTTCATTTGTTATTTTGATAGCAGTATTTAAAGCTTCTTCATTTAAAGCTCCAATATAGATAATATCTTTATTATCTTCTTTTACTTGAACCAGTTCTAATAATCTTTCAATCCCAATGGCAAAACCAATACCAGCAGTTTCTCTTCCTCCTAAAAACTCAACGAGTCTATCATATCTTCCACCACCAGCAATGGCACTTTGTGCTCCAATCTCATCACTAATAAACTCAAAAGCAGTTTTAGAGTAGTAATCTAAGCCTCGAACTAAATTAGAATCAATGTTATAAGTAACATTGTTAAAATCTAAAATCTCTTTAAGTTTTTCAAAATCTGTATCACACTCTTGACAGAGGTTATTGGTGATTTTAGGAGCATTAGTTAATAAGCTTTGACACTTCTCATTTTTACAATCGAGTACTCGAATAGGATTGGTTTCAATTCGTCTATTACAATCTTCACAAAGTTCAGTTCTAAATGCGCTTAGGTGTTTTACTAAATTTTCTTTGTAGGTTGGCATACACTCTTTACAACCAAGTGAGTTAAGAAGTAGTGTAAACTTAATCCCAAAAAACTCTAAAATATCTTTTAACATCATGATAACATTGGCATCTTCATAAACATTACTTACACCAAATACTTCAGCTCCGAACTGATGAAACTCTCTTAATCGTCCTTTTTGTGGTCGTTCATATCGAAACATTGGTCCATAGTAATACCATCGTGTAACTCCACCTGCCCGATCTCGTTTATCTTGGATAAAACTTCGCACCACTCCTGCTGTTCCTTCCGGTCGTAAACAGACGTCATTCTCACCTTTATCGATGAATTGATACATCTCTTTGTTTACAATATCTGAACTCTCACCAACACTTCGTTTAAAAAGTGCTGTCTCTTCTAAAATAGGAGTTTCAATATAAGAAAAGCCATAATTTTTTGCAATTTGTGTTGCATTGTCAATAAAATAGGTAAATAGTTGGCTTTGTTCATCAACAAGGTCTTTCATTCCTCGAAGACTTTGTATATTTTTATTACTCATTTATAAATTCCTCAATTTTTTCTGCAATCTGCTCAATACTTAGACTTGCATCAATATAAATATGGTTTAGGTTTAACAGTTTAACTGTTTCTTTCATTCGATTTTGTATATCTAGTAGGTAGTCAATGCCTCGTGACTCAATAGAGTCATTCTCTTTGCCTGATAAACGTTTTGTTAACTCCTCACGTGATAGTTCAAGTAAAATCATATGACTTGGCAGTATATTTGAAGTTGCTATTAGATTTAGACTTGTCACAATTTCAAGTGGCATCTCTTTCGCATAGGCAATTCCAGAAATGACAGAGCGATCTGAAATAACTATTTTGTCTTGATTTGGTTTAATCACCTCTTCTATATGTTCAGCACGATCTGCAAGAAAAAGAAACATCTCTGCAACTTTACTTTTTGCATGTCCATTTAAAACCATTTCTCTAAGTTTCATGCCAATTTGTGTTCCACCAGGTTCTTTAGTAAAAATTGCTTCAGGTAATTTTTTTGATAAGATATCAAGTTGTGTTGACTTTCCTGCTGTATCAACCCCTTCTATTACGACATACATTTTAATACTTCCTTAGGAACTAAGTGGGAGAATTTTCCATCAAAACGGATAATTTCTCGGACAATTGTTGAACTTACAAAGGCATTTTCTAATGTTGGCATTAAATAAAGTGTTTCAATATCGTTGTTGATTGAAGCATTAGCATAACCCATTTGAAGTTCATATTCAAAGTCAGATACGGCACGAAGTCCTCTAATAATGGTGTTAACTTCAAGTTCTGTAGCTAAATCTACAAGAAGTGTATCAAAACCTATAACGTTAACTCCCTTTAGGTGCTTTGTTGCTGCTTTTGCATATTTAACACGTTCATTATGGGAAAACATTGGTTTTTTTCGTTCACTTTTTGCAACTGCAATAATAACTTCGTCGAAGATATTTGAAGCACGAGTGATAATATCCATATGTCCATTGGTGATAGGATCAAACGTTCCACTATAGATTGCTCGTTTGTATGAAGCAATTAGTTTTTTATCTTTTTCTTTACTCATTGTTGTTTCCATCGTTTGTATAAATTGTTTTCAATTTTTAGTAAATCAAACCATTTACCAATTAAAAAATTCTCCATCTCATCTAGCGTTGTTTGTTGTGAATAATAACCCAAAATTGGAGGAGCAATTGTGACACCTAGGTTAGAGAGTTTTAGCATATTTTCTAATGCAATTGAAGAGAATGGAAGTTCTCTTGGTGCGAGTACTATCTCTCTTTTTTCTTTAAGCATAACTGTAAATGCTCGTGTTATTAAACTATCACTTATTCCACATGCGCATTTTGCAAGAGTGTTTTGAGAACAAGGTAAGATAATCATTTTATCAGTTTTAAAAGAACCTGAAGCAATAGGAGCAGCTATATCTTTATCTTTAAATAAAGTGATATTTTTTTGTTTTAAAACTTTTTTATAGTCCATATTATTTTCAAGTTTTAATGCTTTTTTTGCACTACTTGAAAGTACAACAAAAGCTTCAATATTTGAAGGTAGTAGGTTAACAAATTTTAACCCTAAGTTTGCACCGCTTGCACCAGTTATGGCAATGACAAGTTTCACTTTTAAAACCTTTTTGTGAATTCTTAAGAAGTAAGATATTAGCGAAAAAAATCTTTTTTTTCAAATAGCCTGTTTATATGTTGAGAGTATAGTAAATAAAGGAGGTTAAATAACTAAAAAATAAGCTAATTTTAAGAAAAGTTATATTAACATTTCGTATAAGCTTTATTAAAAATAAATATATCATAT
Organism: uncultured Arcobacter sp.; assembly: GCA_964538295.1. GTDB lineage: Bacteria > Campylobacterota > Campylobacteria > Campylobacterales > Arcobacteraceae > Arcobacter_A. The sequence continues at coordinate 9,224 of CAZIES010000096.1, forward strand.
TGTATAAATATTTAAATTTATTTATACTTAATGTAAAAGGATTATCTTATGTCAAAAATCATTACTTATGTAAGAGTTAATAAAAATAATTTAGAATACACACAAATACAAAGAGAAGCAATTAGCAACTATGTAAAAGAACATAATTTAGATATTTTGCAAGATTTTGAAATTGAGATTAATCAACCAAATGAAGAGAAAAATATTCTTGATTTACTTAAGTCTTGTCAAAAAGATTCCCGAATTATTGTTTATGACTTAAATGTTTTTGGACGAACTATTGATAGAATTTTAGAGATTATAAAGTTTCTTTTAGAGAATAAAATCAATATTGTTGTGATTAAACAAAACCTAGATTTAATTGATGATAATGATATGTTAACACAAATGATTTTGGGTGTAATTTCAATGACGGTTAATCTTGAAAAAGACTTAATGAGTCTTCGAACTAAAGAAGCATTAACTGCTAAGAAACTTGAAGGTGTTCATTTAGGAAAGCCAAAAGGAACCATACAAAAATCTAAATTTGATAAACAACGCGATAAAATTGAAGAGCTTTTAGGGGTAGGTTTATCGGTTCGAAAAATTGCAAAATTACTTGGTTATTCTAATCATATTGGATTAAATAATTATGTCAAAAAAAGAAATATAAGAGAAAAAATTGGTGATTCTGTTTTAGAGTTTGCTAG
>CAZIES010000097.1:0-9909 GCA_964538295.1 uncultured Arcobacter sp.
TTATAATTAGCGTTGGATTATACCAAAATATTGATTAAAATTGCGTCTTTTTTTTGGATGGATTTTTAAAATATTTGTAGATTATTTTCTTTAAAAATATGTGTTTTAATTCTGTTATTTTTGCTAACTATTAAAAAAGGGAAGGGGACAAATCCCCTTCCCTTTTACTCATTGTTAAATTATATAATCAATTATACGAATGAGATGAATGCCATTTGTGTAGCATCCCCTCTTCTAATTCTTGTTTTAACAATTGAAGTATATCCACCATTTCTACCTTCGTATTTTGGTGCGATTTCGTTAATTAGTTTTTTTGTAGCTTCTTTATCTTGTAATGCTGCAAATACTGCTCTGTGAGTATTAAAATCAGCATTTCTAGCTGTTGTAACTAATTTTTCGATGTGTCTTTTTAACTCTTTTGCTTTAGGTACAGTTGTTTCGATCTTTTCTCTTTCGATTAAAGCGATTGCCATATTTTTTAACAATGCTTTTCTATGAGAAGAAGTTCTATTTAACCTTCTATATCCGTGCTTATGTCTCATATTAAACCCTTATTATGCTTTAAACTGCTCTAGCTTTCTTCTTAAAGCTGATGCAACGTTTTCTGGAAGTGTATTTTCAATTGGAAAACCAAGTGATTCTAATTTTTCTGAAATTTCATCAAATGATTTTTTACCAAGATTTTTAATATTCTTAACTTCAACTTCACTCATCAGTACTAATTCACCAAGATATTTTAACCCTGCTCTATCTAAAGAGTTGAATGATCTAGCACTTAAGTTTAAGTCATCAATTTTTACAATTAAATCTTTTAATTCAACTGGCTCTTCACCAGAATCATTAACTGTTACTTCTGATAAATCAAATACTTTGTTAAATACTGACATTTGTGAGTACATAACAGAAACAGCTTCTTTAAACGCAGCAATTGGAGAAATTTGTCCATTTGTTTGTACGTTAAATACTGCTTTTTCAAAGTTAGGATTATCTTCAACTAACATTTTTTCAATATCATAAACTACTTTTTTTACTGGTGTAAAGAATGCATCAACTGGAATGTATTCTGTTCCTACCATATCTCTAATATCTTCAGATGGCATGTAACCAATACCTCTTTGGATAATTACTGAGAATGTTAAGTTACAATCAGAGTTAATTGTTGCTAAGTGTACATCTGGACTTACAACCTCTACTTCAGAGTTTGCTAAGTCTGCACCTTTGATCTCTTTTGGTCCATCAAAAGAGTACTCAACTTCAACTTGATCTTCATCACCAATAATTTTAAATTTAATGTTTTTAAGATTAATAATAAAAATAGCAATATCTTCAAGCATACCTCTTAAAGAATCAAACTCATGGCTTGCACCTTCAATCTTAACAGCAATTGGAGCATATCCAACTGAGCTAGAAAGAAGAAGTCTTCTTAAAGGGTGCGCTAATGTAATTGCAAAACCACTTTCGAATGGATATGCAGAAATCTTCGCTTCAGTATCACTGATTGCTTCAATTTCAACTTCTGTTGGTAAAAATGGAGTGTCTGCAAATTTTTTCATACGCTGCTACCTTTATTTATTATTTAGAATATAACTCTACGATTAATCTTTCTTCAACTGGAATAACTACTTCTTCTCTTGTAGGGATTCTAGTAAAAATACCAAATACTTTATCTTTATCTACGTCAACCCATTCAACCATACCAGTTTGGTTAGTTAACTCTAAAGCTCTAACAACTTGTGGGTTAGATTTAGATTTTTCTTTGATTTCAATTTTTTGACCAGGTTTAACAACGTAAGAAGGAATATCAACTTTCTTACCGTCTACTAAAACGTGACCGTGAGTTGTAAATTGTCTAGCGTTTGCTCTAGTTGTAGCAAATCCCATTCTATATACAACATTATCTAATCTTTGCTCGATTGAAGTAATAAGGTTAGAACCTGTGTTACCTTCATGAGCTGCTGCTTTTTTAAAGTATTTTCTGAATTGTTTTTCAGATACACCATAAAGGTATTTAGCTTTTTGCTTCTCTCTTAATTGTAAACCGTACTCAGAGATTTTTGTTCTTCTTTGTCCGTGCTGTCCTGGAGGGAAAGGTCTTTTTTCTAATGCAGATTTTCCGTTAAGTCTTCTCTCACCTTTTAATCCAAGGTCTGCATCTAATCTTCTTTCAATTTTTTCTACTGGTCCTCTATATCTTGCCATACCTTACTCCTTACACTCTTCTTCGTTTAGGAGGTCTACAACCATTATGAGGTAGTGGTGTAACATCCTTTAACCAAGTTACTCTGATTCCATCCATAGCACCAACAGATTTAACTGCTGTATCTCTACCTGAACCAGGTCCTTGAATTTTGATTCCAACATTCTTAATTCCATGTTCCATTGCTTTTTGCATTGCATCTTCAACTGCTGCTTGAGCTGCAAATGGAGTAGATTTTTTAGAACCTTTGAATCCTAAGTTACCAGCAGATGACCATGCGATAGCGTTACCAGCATTATCAGTTACTGTTACCATTGTGTTATTAAACGTTGCCGCAATATGTACGATACCGTCAGCAATATTCTTTTTTACTATTTTTTTTCTAGTTACTTTTCTTTTTGCCATCGTTTATCCTTATGCTGCACCAACAGTTCTTTTTTTACCTTTTCTTGTTCGAGCATTAGTCTTAGTCTTTTGCCCTCTACAAGGTAAACCTTTTCTGTGTCTTAAACCTCTGTATGAACCTAAATCCATAAGTGCTTTAATATCCATAGCAACTTTCTTTCTAAGATCACCTTCCACCATATAGTTCTTTTGGATCTCTTGTCTAATTGTCGCTGCTTCATCTTCTGTTAACTCGTGAGCTCTTTTGTTTCTGTCAATTCCAACAGCGTCTAAGATTAATCTTGAGTTATGTAAACCGATACCATAGATGTACGTTAAAGCGTACTCCATTCTCTTTTTGTTTGGTAAATCAACACCTGCAATTCTAGCCATATTGCTTATCCTTGTCTTTGTTTGTGTTTTTTAGTTTCGCAGATAACTCTTACGACACCTTTTCTTTTGACAATCTTACATTTGTCACACATTTTCTTAACTGAAGCTCTTACTTTCATAAGTCGTCCTTCTTTTGTGTATTTTTACCACTTTAACAACAGGCATGAACGTTACTGTTCATATCAGCCATTCATACCAACTCTTTAACAAATCACAAAATATTTGGTAAAAAATTCTTTTATGGTTGAAAAAATGGATTTGGATTATATTTAATTTTTGCTTAAATAAACTTGAATCTACTATAAAAGCGCCTATTTTCTCTTTTTTAACACTTTTATAATATTTTTGTTAAAATCAAAACAATAAAAATAAAAGAGTAACTATGAGCATAATATACAGTAATGATTTAATAAAAATTGAAATTGAAAAAAGTGAGATACCATGGCTAAAAATATTTACTCAAACTTCATATAAAGAGTTAAGTCAATGTCCCCAAGAAGTAAAACTTGAGATTTTTCGACTCCTTGATATAATTGAAAAAGAGATGCTTACGTATTATACCACCTGTGAAAAAATTAATATCGCCTCGTTTGGTAACTATGTACCCCATGTGCATTTTCATATTATGGCACGATTTAAGGAGGATTCTTATTTTCCTGAACCAATGTGGGGAACGAAACAACGTAAAGCAAAGCTAGTATTACCCAACTTTGAACAATTTTGCGAGAGGTTACAAAAGATATTTTAATTCTCTAGCCATCTTTTGTAATTTTAGTTATAAGCTCTTGAAGTACTTGGTCTGCTTCTTCATGACTTGGTTGACATCCGCCTGCAGCTTGATGTCCTCCTCCTCCATATTTAAGCATCAATTCACCAATATTTGTTTTTGAAGTTTTATTGAGAATAGACTTTCCCGTAGAATAAACAACATTCTGTTTATCTTTACCCCAAATTGCATGTATAGAGATATTTACATCGGGGTAAAGGGCATAAATTAAAAATCGATTACCTGGATAAATTATCTTTTCATCACGATAATCAATAATCACTAAATTATTATGAATCGTCGAACATCGATGTAGCTGTTCTTCAAATTCATCTTCATATTTTAAATACAAATCAACACGTTCTTTAACATCAGGAAGTGATAATATTTCAATAATATCATGGTCTTTACAGTAATCAATTAAATCCATCATAAGCTGATAGTTAGAAACCGTAAACTCTCTAAATCGTCCAAGTCCTGTTCGAGAATCCATTAAAAAACTCAACAAATCCCAACGTTGTGGATTTAAAATCTCTTCTTGGGAAAAAGAAGCACTGTCCGCTTTATTAGCTGCATCCATCAAATCTGTAAATCGTGGTGGAAACTTTTGCGTTCCCCCATAATATTTAAAAACTACTTCTGCCGCACTTGGAGCATCTGGATTAATAATATGATTCTCTTGTTCATCATTACGTAAGGTTTCACTAAAATGATGATCAAAGGCTAAATAGACACCTTCTACATAAGGAAGATTTGTTGTAATATCATTTTCGGTTATCTCTATTTTTCCATCTTGCATATCTTTTGGATGAACAAAAGTAATTTCATCAATAATATCAAGGTATTTTAACAGCGTTCCACAAACCAATCCATCCATATCACTTCGTGTGACTAATCTATATTTTTTATCCATTATTCATTCCAATAATATTATTTTTGTAAACGTTAATAATTTTATCATGATTACAATAAAAATTACTATTTAAAAAGCTGTTTTTGATTTATTTCTTAAAGAGTGACAAAGAGAAGACTCAAAATTGAGCCTTCTTATTTATAAAGTACTAGTTATTTATTAATATAGTTTGCAATTACATCACCCATTTCAGCTGTTGTAACTACGTGTTGTGCATCATATGCAGCAATATCTTTAGTTCGATAACCTTCTTTAAGTGCTTTTTTAATTGCACTATCAATCATTACTGCCGCTTCACTTTCACCAAGTGAATACTTTAACATCATTCCTGCAGACTCAATTGTTGCAATTGGATTTGCGATTCCTTGTCCTGCAATATCAGGAGCTGAACCATGAATTGGCTCATAAATTGCTGTTTTATCACCTGTTGATGCTGATGGTAATAATCCAATAGAACCAACAACCATAGAAGCTGTATCAGAAAGAATATCACCAAAAATATTCCCCGTTACAATAACATCAAACTGTTTTGGGTTTCGCACCAACTGCATTGCAGCATTATCTACGTACATGTGTGATAACTCAACTTCTGGATAATCACAAGCCAACTCTTCCATAGTATCTCGCCATAATTGAGAAACTTCAAGAACATTTGCTTTATCAACAGAACAAACTCGTTTATCTCTTTTCATTGCTAAATCAAATGCTTGTTTTCCAATTCGCACAATTTCAGGTTTTGTGTATACCATTGTATTATATGCTTTTTCACCATCATTTGCTCTAGGCTTTCCAAAATAGATACCACCAATAAGCTCTCGTACTACCATAATGTCAACACCCTCAATCACTTCAGGTTTTAATGTAGAAGCATTTACTAACTCATCATAAATAATTGCTGGTCTAAGGTTTGCATAGACACCCATCGCTTCTCTAAAGTTTAAAAGCCCCGTTTCAGGTCGTAATTCTCGTGGTAGTGTATCCCATTTTTCTCCACCAATTGCACCAAAAAGACACGCATCAGAGTTAAGTACTCCACTGACAGTCTCTTCTGGAAGTGGTTTACCAGTTACATCAATGGCAATTCCACCCATAAGATAATCTTCGTACTCTAATGTAAATCCACACGCATATGAAACAGCATCTAATACTTTAATCGCTTCATCAACAATCTCTGGACCAATTCCATCACCTTTGATAATTGCTATTTTATATTTTTTCATTATTTTTCCTTTGCCATTTCAGCTTTTGCATAATTGATTAAACCACCCGTTGCAATTAGTTCTTGCATAAACTCAGGAATAGCAATAAATTCATAGCTTTTATTGGTTGTATCGTTAATTATTTTTCCTGCATCTAAATCAATTGAAATTGTTTCACCCTCTTTAATCTCTAAAGACTCAGGCAATTCAAAAATTGGTAATCCCATATTAAATGCATTTCGATAAAAAATTCTTGCAAATGAAGGAGCAACAACAGCAGCCACACCCGCAGCTTTTAGAGCAATTGGAGCATGTTCTCTACTTGAACCACATCCAAAATTTTCACCTGCAACGATAATATCTCCCTTTTGTAACTTGTTTGGGAAATCTGGATCTGCATCTTCCATAACATATTTTGCTAAATGTTCAGGGTCAGAACTATTTAAGTAACGTGCTGCAATGATAACGTCAGTATCAATATTTGCACCAAAGTTCCACACTTTTCCAGTAATTGTATTCATAATCTAAATCCTTAATAGACAAAAAAATAGGATTTTAATCCTATCTATAGTTTGTTATTTTTTTGACATTATTTTTAAATGAAAACGCATTTTACCTAAAATTTTTGAAATAATTGATTAAATGAATAAAATTAATTATTTTTTTAATAATTTTCGGTATAATATCTGACTATCTTTAAAAAGCAAGGAACTTTTATAAATATGAGTGTAAAAGACTTAAACAAAGCTATCGAAACTACAGTTAAAGAGTATAAAGACTCTGTCTTAACTTACGAAAAGCTAATTAAAATTTTTCCTAAAGCTCCCTCAGCTGCCAATGTAAAAAAACTTATCGCACTTATTCAACTCTATAATGTGACACTTATTACATCTCAAGAGCAAGCAAAGCGAATGAACGCTGAAGAAGCAAAAAGAAAAGAAGACCTACGAAACAAACTTCGTGAAAACGAAGAAGATGTTTATGATTTATTAAAAAACAAAGAACTTCTTGAGTGGTCACGATCAGATTCTCCTGTACGTATGTACTTAAGAGAGATGGGTCAAATCCCACTTTTAACAAAAGAAGAAGAGATTGAAATCTCTAAAAAAATTGAGATGGGTGAAGATGTTATTCTTGATGCCATCTGTTTTGTACCTTATTTAATTGATTTTATTTTAGAGTACAAAGAGCCTTTAGTTAACCGTGAAAGAAAGGTTAAAGAACTATTTAAAAACTTTGATGATGAAGACTCTGATGATAATGACGATGAAATCGTTGAAACTGAAGAAGAGACTGATTCAGGGGAAGATGAAGACTCAAGTAAAAAAAGTAAAAAACTTGATAAACGAGCAGAGACAATTATTGCTACGTTTAAAGTCTTAGAAAAAGCAAAAAAAGATTGGTTAAAATTCCAAGCAAAAGAGACTGCTAAATCTGAAGATGAAGTTGATGTAATGACGTTTAATCTTGCAACTGCTTTTAAAAAGAAACTTTTAAAAGAAGCGCTTATTGATTTAGGACCAACCTCAAAGCTTATTACTGAGATTGTAAAAGCAATGGAAACTGCACTTAAATCGGATACTGGTTTTGATTCTGAATTAAAAAGGTTAGAGTATAAATTACCACTTTTTAATGAAACATTGAAGAAAAATCACGAAAAGTTATTAGAAAATATTATTAACTTATCAAAAGTACAAATCACTTCGATGGTTCCAGAAGCCACGATGGTATCTACGTATATGGAAATCAAAAAACTTTTCCAAACAAAAGAGGCATCAAAAGGTGGTTTTGATTTAGAACCTGAAGAGTTAAAAGATGTATTAGAACAGATCAAACGTGGTAAGCAAATCACTGATGAAGCTAAAACTCGAATGGCAAAATCAAACTTACGTCTAGTTGTATCTATTGCTAAACGATATACTAACAGAGGATTACCTTTCTTAGACCTTATTCAAGAAGGAAACATCGGTCTGATGAAAGCCGTTGATAAGTTTGAATACAAAAAAGGTTATAAGTTCTCTACTTATGCAACCTGGTGGATTAGACAAGCAATATCTAGAGCCATTGCAGACCAAGCTAGAACTATCCGTATTCCAATTCATATGATTGAAACAATTAATAGAATCAATAAAATCATCAGAAAGGGAATCCAAGAGAATGGTAAAGAGCCAGATGTAGATGTAATCGCAAAAGAAGTAGGTCTACCTGTTGATAAGGTAAAACAAGTTATTAAGATTACTAAAGAGCCTGTATCACTTGAAGCACCTATTGGTTCTGATGATGATGGTAAGTTTGGTGATTTCGTTCCTGATGAAAAAGCGCCAACACCTGTTGATAACATCATGAAAGAGGACTTACAAGGTCAAATTGACCAAATTCTTGCTCAACTAAATGAAAGAGAACAAGCCGTTGTTAGAATGCGATTTGGTCTTATGGATGATGCTAGTGATAGAACACTTGAAGAGATTGGAAAAGAGCTAGCTGTAACACGAGAGCGGGTACGACAAATAGAGTCAAGTGCTATTAAAAAATTAAAACACCCTAAAGTGGGAAAAAATCTTAAAAATTACGTAGAGAGTTAAAAACTACATGAACTTTTATGAAAACTGGGTGGAATTAGATTTAAATCCTATTATCTCTTTTTCCTCCGCAGGAAAAATCAAATTTTCTAACCAAGAGGCACAATTTTTACTCAACCGTATTTCACAAAAAGAACTTTTTGATTTAGCATTGCGTTATGCGCCAAGCTCTTTTGGTTTTCAAACCTCATACATCAACCTATCCCTTAAAAACTACACGTTTTATGCGATTACAGTAGGTTATGAGAATGAAGATGAAATTCACCTCAAACTTTATAAGTCAACCATGGTAAAACGAAAAAAGAAGTTATCATCAAAAAATGCTACCATGACAAATATTTTTACCCTTGTAGATTTATCAATTAGTACTAAAAAAACAAAGTCAGATGTCAAATACATTAAAAACTATGATCCTTCTATTCCTGATTTTAAATTAGTCGCTTCAGAGTTCTTAAAAATTCTTAATGCTATTTATGACTGCATAGAAGGTGCACAAATTATTACAACATCTGTCAAGTTAAAAATTGGTGAATATATTCGAATTGACGAGAAGAAATACTCTATTATAGCCATAGAAGTAACAACTGATGGAAGCTTTGTAAACTTTGATAGTGAAGATAAAGACCAAGAAAGCAATGCCTTTATCTTAACGGTAGAAGATGATAAAATTCTTATTGATCTACCTCTTTTAACCTAAACCTTACAGTTCACTTTTTGTTGTTAATTTCATAATTAACATGGAAAGTGGTACGATAAATAATCCTACCATATAAGAAAAAGGTTCAAACAATTGATGGTTAACTAAATAAAAAAAACCAATTATTAAAATAGAGTAGCCAATAATACGATAAATAGAGACAAAACTTCCCCCATTAACAAACATATTTTTAAGTGAATTTCGCTTGACTTTTGCTTTTTCTTCTTTTATAATTGTTTTAATCTCATGTGCAGTTAACTCTTTATCTTCTTGTGTAATCTCATCTTCACTATACAAATCATAAGGATCATCAATTTCATCAATTTTATCCCTATCATTTATCGTATCAATATCCATACTACTATTTGCAAGTCGTTTTTTGATGCTATTTTGATAAGAAAAAAATGTCGCTATAGAGATAAAAAGTGAAGAGAAAAAGGCAATTTGTGTATTAATCAGCCAAGTTGTATTACCATTGATTAAACAAAATGCAATGACACCAAAATCTAATATAAAAAAGACTTTGGCAAAACTTTTAATCGTTGTTATCATTGTCTACTTTATCACCATGTTTGGCTCTATGAGCATATCGTGGATCATTTTCCATTCCTTCATACGCTTTTTGAGCACGTTTATAGGCTTTAAATATATTAAGTCCCGCTGCAGCGATACCCCAAAACAGTCCTAACCATAAAAGCCAATCATAACCAAAAAGTGCCTTTAAACCATAACCAATTCCAAATCCAATGATAACAGCAGCTATCATTGAAATACCTAAAGA
>CAZIES010000098.1:0-9903 GCA_964538295.1 uncultured Arcobacter sp.
AATAATATAATTTGATACCATTATATTACTATCTACTGCTAGAATAAAATAAGTTTTAATTTTATTTACCTATAATAAAAATATAAATCTCACTTCACGAGGTGTATTATGTTTAATAATAAATTTTTAAAAAAACTGACCATACTGTATGTTGAAGATGATAATCTAGCACGTGCTCAATTAGCAAAAGCACTTAGCCGTCTTTTCAAAGAAGTCATTCAAGCTTCAAATGGAGAAGAAGGGTATACTCTATTTAATAAATATCACAATAATAATCAACCTATTGATTTAATATTAAGTGACATTAATATGCCAAAACTTAATGGTATTGAGCTTTTAGAAAAAATTCGAGAAGTAGATAAAGATATTCCTGTAATGTTTACAACCGCACGTTCAGAAACAGAATATTTATTAAAAGCCATTGAACTTAATGTCAATTACTACGCACTTAAACCTATAAATCTTGAAGACATTATTATGCGTATTCAAAATGTTTGTGAAAAACGTTACTACAAAGAAGCCTTAAACAATAAGCAAAAAGAGCTTCAAAACTATATTCATGCCATTGATAATATTGCCGTTATTTATAAAATGAATACCGATGGACAACTTACTTTTGCCAATAATAATTTTCTTGAACTCACTGGATATACAAAAGAAGAGATTTCCAAAATAAAACTAAGTGATATACTCCACCCTAGTCATAAAGAAAAATATATGAAAGAGACCTGGAAAGAGTTATTAACAGATCAAAAATGGAAAGGGAATACAAAATACCTTAGTAAAGATCAAAAAAAATTCTATTTACATATCACTATTTTTAAAATAGATGAATCTTTGCAAGAAGATGAATTTATTACATTGGGGTTTGTTACTACAAAAGAGAGTCTAAAGCAAAGAGAATTTCATAAAAAGGTTATGCTAAATCTCAAAGAGAATAATTTAAAAGTAAACCAATCAAAAAAAATCATTCAAGAAAAGTCTTACCTTGTAGATCAACTTAAAAACTATATTATTGAATTAGAAAGTAAATTAAAAGAGGAGCATCAAAAAAATATAAAAAATCAAAAACAGTTAAAATATTATGAAGATGAGATGAGTCATGTCCAAGATAATCGAACAACGTCACTGCAAGAAGCTCATTTAAAACTAAAAGAGAGTACAGAAAACTTTCAACACATAAAAAAAGAACGTGATTTAGTACTACAAAGTAAAGAAAAACTAAAAGAGCAAGTTAATAATGTCGCTATAGAAATGAAAAAACTATACACGACAATTGATGAGAAAGATAAACATCTGTTAGAACTTCAAGATCTTTTAAAATTTAGGGAGTCTCAAATTATGATGATTGATCCTAAACTACTTAACAAATGAATAACTTGGTAATGCAATTATAAATTTAACCCCATGTGAAGTATTTTGAATCTTTAAATCACCACCAAAACTTGTTTGAATAACAAGTTTGACCATGTATAATCCTGTTCCTGTACCATACTCTTTTGTTGTAAAATAAGGATCAAATATTTTTTGGATATTCTCTTCTTTAATTCCCCCTGCATTATCTTCTACTAATAAAATAGAGTATTTTCCTTTTGTCATTGAAGTAATATTAATCTCTCTATTTTCAATCTCTCTTTCAAGAAAGGCATCTTTAGAGTTAGTAATTAAATTAAGCAGTACCTGTTCTAGCTCCGTCTCTACTCCATAACTATTCTCTTGACCAATATTTGAGGTTACGGTAATGTTATTATTTTCCATCTGTTTATTGAGAAGATGTAATGTTTTATCAACAATCTCTTTTAAAGAAAACTCTTTTTTAATTTTATTGGGTTTAAAAAAATCAATAAAACCATCTATTGTTTCACTCATAAAGGCAATTTGTTCTTTTGTATTGGTATGGAAATCTTTAATAAATTTATCATCTATTTCATTATGTTCATAGGAGTCTTTGACATCATTACAATACAAAGACATAATATTTAACGGCTGCTTTAATTGATGAGAAATAACGCCAATCATCTCTCCAAGCGTCGCCATTTTAGATTGATGAATCATAATTTCATCTTTTTTATCCAAAGCACGTTGACTTTTACGTTTAGAATCATATAAATCGATATAAACACGTAGCTTTGCACATAAAATAATATCATCAATTGGTTTTGGGATATACTCTATTGCACCTAAGTCAAACCCTCTTTTTTGATACTCTGTCTTATCATAAATACCTGTAATAAAAATAATAGGAATATCTTTTGTCTGTTCAATATCTTTAAGATACTCTGCAAATTGAAACCCATCAATTTCAGGCATTTGTATATCACTAAGAATTAAATCAACAGGGTTTTCTATTAAAATTTCCATTGCCGTTTTAGCACTCAATGCTGTTAAAATATTAAGATCAAAATTATCATCTATTACCATTTTCAAGGTATCGATATTTTGTTCAACATCATCTACTAAAAGTATTGTAAACTTTTCCATTTTTTATCTTCTATTCTTCATTTTTTTCATCTAATAAATTTTCAATATTACTTAAGTCTATCAAACTATCATCAGTAGTTATCAATTCACTATACTCTTCAAGATTTTTTAAAGAACTGTTCGTATCAGGTAACTCCTGCAAATTATTTATCATTGATAAAACTTTGAGTTGATCTGCTAAAAGTTTATCTTTTTGTACGATTGTCTCTTTATCTACTTTTCTTGCTTCATAAATTCTTATAAATACTCGTAGTTTTGAACATAATAGCTCATCATCAATAGGCTTAGAAATATACTCTACAGCACCAGTTTCGTACCCTTTTTTTATATTATCTTCACTATTATAAATACCCGTTATAAGGATAATAGGAATATCTTTTGTCTGCTCGATAGCATGCAAATATGCAGCTAATTCAAATCCACTAATCTCTGGCATTTGAACATCACTTAAAATTAAATCAACATCATACTGCATAATTTGTTTAATTGCCTCTTGAGCACTTAAAGCTGTTAAAATATTAAGATCTTCAAAATTTTCCTCAATAATCAACTTTAAAGCATGGATATTAGTAGGAATATCATCAATAAGTAATATAGTAAATTTTTTCATAATTCATCCTTTAATAGTCTAATTTTTTCCATAATAATCTCTAAATCAAGTGGTTTATCAAAAATTAAGAGTGATTTTTCCTTTAATAACAAATCTGTTATCTCTTTATTAGAAATTAGTATGAGTTGTTGTTTTATTACAGGTAATATTTCAAGACACAATTCATAATTGATTTCATCGGAGACATCCATTATAATATAAGCATCATTTTTCGTTTTAATATGCATTAAAAATTCTTCATACTTATCTGTTTGAATAACTTCATACTCCTTTTTTAAAACCATAATAAAGGAAAAAAAGAAAACAGGATCACTATTGAAGAAAATCATCTCTTTGCCCTTTGGTAAAGCATAAAACTCTTCTACTTTATCAACAACCTTATCTAAATTCATAGGAATATTAATAGTAAAAGTGGTGCCCTCACCCTCTTTACTCTTAACACTTATCTCTCCTTTAAGTAAACTTACTAACTCTTTACATATGGCTAATCCTAACCCTGTACCACCATATTGCCGTGTTGTACTCCCATCTGCTTGTTTAAATCGATCAAAAATATGCTCTATTTTCTCTTTTGATATCCCTATTCCTTCATCTTGCACTATAATTTGTACACTCTCTTCACTCTTTTTAACTCTTAATCTTATCACTCCTTTTTGTGTAAACTTTAAAGCATTACTCAAAAGATTTTTTACTATCTGTTTAATTCGTTGTGCATCACTATAGATATTTTTAACTCTCTCATCAAATGCATACTCCAAAATCAAACTCTTCTCTTTTATTTGTGGCAAAAACATCTCTTTTATACTATTCATTGTCTGTTCAAAATCGATATTCTCATAATTTAGTTCTATCTCTCCTGCTTCAAGTTTAGATAAATCCAAAACATCATTAATCAAATAAAGCAAATCATTCCCACACCCATTAATAATTTGTAAATTCTTAACTTGCTCACTATCTAGTTTCCCTTTTTTATTTTTCATCATTACTGAGCTTATGACATTAATTGAATTCAAGGGCGTTTTTAATTCATGGCTCATATTTGCCAAAAAATCATCTTTTGATTTATTCGCCTCTATTAGCTCCTCTTTTTGTTTCTCTAAAAGAAGATTTTTTTGTTTAATATGCTCAACATTTAAACAAGAGTCAATACTCATATTCAGTTTCGTCAATAAACTTTCAAACATAGAAATATAAAAAGGAAAATCAATGACTCTATTTTTAAAGACTAGAGATAATAAGCCATTATTTAATTGTATTACTATAATCATAACATTATCTTTTTCGATAAAACTAACACCCTTATCATAATCTTTATAATCATTAATATCAAAAATATCAATTCGTCCAAAACTATTTTTCACTTCATAAAGTCCTGCTTTATTTACTTGTGCAAATGCTCCATAAACAGCAAAAGTTTCACTCACAAATACACGTAATACCTCTTGTATCATCTTTGGTAAATCAAGGCTATTACCAATTGCACTATGGCATTTGAACGTGAGTGAAAGTTTTTCGATTAACATGATACCCCTACTACACAGGTTTTATTATAGAAATTAATATAGTCTTGACCATTATTTGCAATTTCACCTAAAGTCAAAGCACCAAATATTGTTGTATTTGGAATATGTTTTTGAATTTCATTTAACTCTTTTGTAAAATTCTCCTCTAAATAGATACAGCGTGAAATACAATCAAAAACAACAGCCATTTTAATATTATTTTGTTTATCTTCAGGAACGTTTTTAAGTGCACCAAGAACAGCATTTTCTGAAGATTGAATTAAATTATTCTTATCCCCTTTTAAAATATTTAATGAAGCATTGGTTTCAATATCACCAACAAGAATCATCTCTTGATTTTCAGTTAACGCAATAGGATCCCTTACAATAACGTCTTTGTTATATTTTACAATACCTAAAGGATACGATTTTGAAATATCAAAAAAATTATCTTCAGTAAACGTTAAACCACTATCCTTTTCAACAATCTCTTTATAAAAAGAGAAGGCATTTTGAAAATTTAAAGATTTCAAGATATTTTTTTGACAATCAGTTACAATGAGGGGACCTTCAAGATATGTCCATCCATTTTCAACACCAACATGAAGTTCACCATTTGAAGCAATAATAAAAGCAGCATCTTGTTCAATACCTTCAGGAGAAAAAATAACAGGTTCTTGTTCTAAAGTGAGTTTTCCTGCACCACCTCCAACGATTTCTGCATCAACATCCACTTTTTCAAATAACATTTCAATAAACTTTGTTATATGTGCACTTAATCCATCTAAAATAACCGTAACTGATTTTTTCTTTTCTAGTAAAGTGTTATCAATCTGTGCATTTTGAATATCTGGAATTTTTATAAGAGTTGCATCATCCTCAAGTTCACATACTATTAAGCCACTATCAAAACTTTTTGCTCCATAAACAACATGGGGTAAAATAGCACCAACATAATCCGAACATTTCTGCTGTAGCTGTTCATTTTTAAACACTGTATGCTCAGCAACAAAAAAAAGTAGTCGTTTACCTTCACAATTGAAATTCTTTTCAAAAGCTTCAAAAGTTTCAAAATAGAGTGGATTTAACATATTTGCCTCCTAGAATAATTCATTTTATTATAGTATTATTTTTTTAATGACACAACCATATAGGTATACTTTTTTATTTAAAAAATACATCTTTTAAACCTTTTTTTGTTCATCATCTGGATTTAGTGCATTATTTAAAGTTTTTGCTTTCTCTTTTTCAATCTCTTTTTGAAAATGTGAGACTAAATCTTTTAAATCTTCAATACGTTTTTTATTTTCCATATCAAGTTGTTCATATTTAGCTAACTCTGCAATTTTTTCATCATTTGTTTTTTTTAATTGCTCTATCTTTAACATCAAGCTTTCATTAATAGAATTTGTTCTCTGATAAGACTTATACATAGCATCAAACTGTTTTTGTTTGTCTTGTTTTGACATCAATGCCACTTTATCAAGTTCAAGGTTACTTTTTTCATACACTTCAACTTGGGTTAATAATCTTTGAATTTTTTTTGTATTTTGTCGATTCTTTTCATCAAGAAACACCATTTCATCTTCAATACTACTAAGCTTTGTAGTAAGTACCCTTTTCTCTTGTTTTAAATCATTAATATACTTTTTATACTTTGAAAGACTCTCAATTACTTTTTTATTAAACTCTCTTTTTCTACTCTCTTCATCAGTTATGACAAATCGAATTGCAATATATTCTGAAATATTCTCACTAAACTCATCATACAATGGTATAATCTTCGTATTCAAGAAAAAACTACTTCCATTTTTTGCTTTATTTTTAATACGTCCTTCCCACACTTCACCGTTTGAAATAGTTTCCCAAACATTTTGAAAAAGACTTTTTGAGACATCAGGATGCCTAATAATATTGTGTGATTTCCCAATAAGTTCTTCTCGACTATACCCACAAACCTCACAAAAAGCATCATTGACAAAAGTAATGTTTCCCTCTAAATCAGTTTTTGAGACAATAGCCTGTTTATTTAAAAGAGCAATATAGTCTTCATTCTCTTTTTTTTGAAAGGCATACTTGCGCTTATAATAAATATCATTTGCAATTTCTGTTATTTTTACCGCGATTAAATCAAAATCAATTGGCTTTAGAATATACCCATTAACTTGATACTCTATCGCCTCTATCATTTTATCACTTTCACTTCTAGCAGTAATAAAAATAATAGAAATCTCTTTATTAGTTTGTCGAATTTTTTTAAGTAATTCCAAGCCATCCATTTTTGGCATATTAATATCACTGATAATTAAATCATAACTCTCTTTGGAATCTAATTTTTCATTATATTTTGTTAATCCCTCTATACCATTTGCTGCTTCATCAACGGATTTAAACTTTTGTTTTAAGAATTTAACTAGCTTATTTCGTGCTAATTCTTCATCTTCAATGCATAGAATATTTAATTTTTTAGTAAACTTTTTCATATTTTCCATAAACTATCCTTAATATTATTAGAAAATTAAAGCATTATTCTTTATTATAAAAAAAAATAGTACTAAGAGAGTACTAAAATGAGATACTAAATTATTTTAGCTAAAAACGCTTTATAAGACTTATTATAGAAGAGACATCATATGGTTTCTTAAAAAGATAAGATGAGATTGATAAAAGTTTACTATCATTGATAAATGCACTATCAACAAAAAAAATAATAGGTAAAGTATTATTATTTTTAAAAAGTGATATGACATTATGATAATTTTCTGAAGTGATATTAACTAAAATAGCTTTATAAGAATGACTTAACTGCTTAGAAAAATCTATTAACGAGGTTGTTTGATTAACGGTATACTCTTTTTTTAATCTAACAATTAAAGGCATTAATCCTAGAATATCATTATTAAGTACTAAAATTTCATTATTTAAAGTCACTTTCGTTGTTACTTGACTTTGTATTAAGATTTTATCTAAATTCATAGGAATATTAATAGTAAAAGTGGTGCCCTCACCCTCTTTACTCTTAACACTTATCTCTCCTTTAAGTAAACTTACTAACTCTTTACATATGGCTAATCCTAACCCTGTACCACCATATTGCCGTGTTGTACTCCCATCTGCTTGTTTAAATCGATCAAAAATATGCTCTATTTTCTCTTTTGATATCCCTATTCCTTCATCTTGCACTATAATTTGTACACTCTCTTCACTCTTTTTAACTCTTAATCTTATCACTCCTTTTTGTGTAAACTTTAAAGCATTACTCAAAAGATTTTTTACTATCTGTTTAATTCGTTGTGCATCACTATAGATATTTTTAACTCTCTCATCAAATGCATACTCCAAAATCAAACTCTTCTCTTTTATTTGTGGCAAAAACATCTCTTTTATACTATTCATTGTCTGTTCAAAATCGATATTCTCATAATTTAGTTCTATCTCTCCTGCTTCAAGTTTAGATAAATCCAAAACATCATTAATCAAATAAAGCAAATCATTCCCACACCCATTAATAATTTGTAAATTCTTAACTTGCTCACTATCTAGTTTCCCTTTTTTATTTTTCATCATTACTGAGCTTATGACATTAATTGAATTCAAGGGCGTTTTTAATTCATGGCTCATATTTGCCAAAAAATCATCTTTTGATTTATTCGCCTCTATTAGCTCCTCTTTTTGTTTATGTAACTCTTTTGCGAAATCTTTAAGTTTTTGATTTCTCTGTATTAAATCATTTTGCATCTGATTCATAGAGTTAGATAAAAGTCCAATCTCATCTTTTTTATCTTGATAGGGTATCTCTACTTCTTTATTTTCTCCAATAACTTTTGCTGTTTCAGAGAGGTTAGTTAACATTTGCGTTAAGCGCGTTCCTATAAGATAAGAGACTATAGTCGATAAAATAATCTCAATCATAACAATAAAAAGTGTATTCATTTTATTTTTTTGAATAAAATTTGTATTTTCTGATAAGTCAAAAACTAAATAGATTGCTCCTAAATAAGTATCTTCTTCAAAAACTTCTTCATACCTTATTTGATAGGTTTCACCAGTAAACTCTTTAAGTTCATTTATTTTTTGTTTAATAAAGGGTTGAAGTTTTTGGTGCTTATAATAATAAGATTGAGAGAGAATTTTATCTTGAGCATCAACAATTACAATTGAGTTGATATAGTCAAGTTTTTGGGAGTTTTCAACAATATTATCCAGTGTTGCTAAGTCATAAATACTAAGTGGTACTTTAACCAACTCATCTAAAAAAGTGATATTTGAATTAATCTTTTCATTATTTAATTTAGTAGAAGAATCACTAATTGCCACAAAGTTAATGGTGACAATTAAAATAATAAAAAATGCCTCTAAAAGAACAAATGAAAGAATAAACTGATATCTAAAAGACATTAAATTTTAACTACTGCTTAACACCAATTTCTTTAATCACATCAAACTCAGCAGAGTTTGTCACTTTAAAAGCCTTAATACTCAATAACTTTTTAATCTCATCTGGCATCGTTAAAAAAGCAGCTTGTATCTTATCAATATTTTCTTTACTGACACGCGGATGTGCAGCAATTGGATGGCTTGGATAAGGACTTGTTTTATAGACAATATTAAGTTTATTTTTATCTGCACTTGCTTTAAAATTATTATAAGTACGTATAATTCCTCCACCTAAGTAGCCAATATCTCTTGCTATTCCTTTATAAACTGAGTCATGAGAGTTAACATACATCACTTTTGCTTCTTTATCAACATCAAAATTATAATTTTGCTTCAACTCAAACTTTGTTAAAAGAGTAGCTGCAAAGGCATTGGGTGCAGGAAATAAAAAAGTTTTCCCTTTTAAATTTTCAACAGAAAAACCAACCTCTTTCTCTTTTGCTAAAAGAATCCCTACAATATTCTTTTTAGCACGGGTAAATGCTTCATACCCTTGTGCTTTATTCGCAACTGTAAAATGATAGGGATTCATGTATGCAATATCATAGTTTCCTGCATAGAGTTCATCTTCAAACTTAGGAATAGACTTTTCCGTCTTAAAGACAACTTTGATACCTGTTTCCATATAAAGATAGTTAGTCACTTTAATCCACTTTTTAGAGAGTTTAAGGGGACTTTGTTGAGGAACAACACCTAAAATAATTTCATTTGCAAAAACAAACAGACTTAACAAACAAACTAGTAAAATACTTTTCACACTATATCCTTTTTAATAAACTAGAAAAAATAATTTTTAAACTAAAACCATAATTTTATCTTTTTCAAATGGCTTATATTCTAAAACCACTCTTTGTGTAATCTCTTCACTTATCT
>CAZIES010000099.1:0-9498 GCA_964538295.1 uncultured Arcobacter sp.
ATATAAGAATTATACTTATAAGTAATTTATCCAGTTTCTTAAAGAGTTATTTTCTGCTGTTAATGACGTTGATGGACCATGCCCTGGAAAAATTTTAATATCCCTTTCCCATTCTAGGATTTTATTGATACTATTAATCATATCTTGAGGGTTAGAGTACGGGAAATCTGTTCTTCCTATTGAACCATTAAAAATAAAATCACCAGAAAAAAGATGATCTTCAATTTCTATGGCACTACACCCTTGTGTGTGGCCTGGAAAAAAGTGAAAAGTAACTTTAATACCATCAAAATCAATTGTCTCATCTGGATTGACCAAAACATCTGGAGTTGAAGGTGGCATACCCATACCATAAGGATCTTTTTTTAACATAAAAGCATCCTCTTTAGGAGTATAAATTTTTAGATTAAGTTCTTTACTTAGTTCGGCATTAGACCATACATGATCAAAGTGTCCATGAGTATTTAAAATAGCAATAGGATTTGTGACATTTTGTTTAACCCATTTAGTTGCATTAACACCAGGATCAATAATAAAATCTTTTTCATTTACTGTAACAATATAACAATTTGTTTGATAGTCGCCCATTGGCTGAACTTTTATATTCATTTTAATGCCTTTTTGATAATATAGGCGATTATAACAGCAAAAAGGTAAGATGTGGATTATTTTAAAGCAGTTGAATCAATTTTATTAATGAATTTTCCCAATGATAAATTTACAGCTTTTGAAGCATTTTATAGTGCTTATAAAAATAAAGAATTTATTTTTGAAGAGAGTTATGAACCTATTAAACTTCAAAAACCATCTTATGCTTCTTTTATGAAAATTGTTTTACCTAAAGAGATAAAAAAACGAAAATATTTTGATACGGTTGAAGGTAAGGCAATTTTATTGCATACTATTGCTCATATAGAATACAGTGCCATAGATTTAGCATTAGATGCAGCGTTGCGTTTTCAAAATTTACCCAGAGCATATTATGATGACTGGTTAGAAGTTGCTGAAGATGAAATTCGTCATTTTAGGATGATAGAACAGCTTCTAAATGAGATAGGTTACAACTATGGTGATTTTGAAGTGCATACTAACCTTTTTGAAGCGATGGTAAAAACCGATACTTTATTAGAACGTATGGCTATAGTTCCACGTTATTTAGAAGCTAATGGATTAGATCAAAATCCAAAAATTATGGAGAAATTACGCTCAAATCCAGATGAAATTAACCTAAAAATATTAAAAGCATTAGAGGTGATTTTAGAAGAAGAAGTTGATCATGTCACAAAAGGTGACCGTTGGTTTAAATATGCTTGTACAAAGAGTGATTGTGAACCAGAATCTACCTATTTACAACTTTTAGAAAAGTATTATCCAGGTACGACTAAAAAGAGAGTTGAATTAAATTTTGAAGCACGTAAACTTGCAGGTTTTTCTTGTGATGAACTTAAACGATTATCCAATAAAGAGGATTGTAATTAATTTCATTCTCATAGTAAATAGTAAGTTTTTTTATTATATTCTTTAAATTATGGAAACACTAAATATACAAAACCAATCCATTTATAAACAATTACTTCATGAAAATATGAATAAAACTAAAGATGAACTATTTAAAGAGTTAGTGCTAAGTAAGGATGAAGATACTACTTCTTTGCAAAAAAGTACAGACCTAACCTATGAAAATATACAAGCTATAACATCACAAGAGATTGATACACTATTTTCAAATAGTGATGATAAAAAAATGGCACAAAACCTTAAATTAGCAACACAATTTACACAAGATGAAAAACTTGGACGAGCACTTTTTAATACGGTTTTAGGAAAACCTTTTGATATGGGACAAACTTATTTATTTGATCGTTACCAAGATAAAAGTAGTTTTTTAAGTCCAAGAAACTCATTATCTGACTTATTAGAAAAAACGATTCATAGTAAGTTAGATACTAATAGCACTAATAAAGTTAGTGATGAACAACTCAATGAGATATTAACAGCGGTTAATTCATTTAATTTTGTGAATGTCTTAACCAATACAACACGTAACTTAAGTGACCGATATAAAGATGATAATGATTACTCTTTTTTATATAATGATTATGCTTTACAGTATGAGCAGTTGATGCAAAAATATGAAGATGAAAAATATAAAGAGATGATGTTATTAAAGCAGTTTTAAAAAGAGAGAAGAACTCTCTTTTTAATTAAGCTTATTAAAACTTTGCAGTGAATTCTAAGAAATTAAAATTTCGCGTTAGGAATAGGATAGTTCTCTACAACAAAATCAATATCTTTATCCCCTCTACCACTTAAGTTGATTAAAATTGTTTTATCACTAGGTAGTGTTTGTGCTAGTTTCATCGCAAAACCAACTGCATGAGCAGATTCAAGTGCTGGAATAACTCCTTCTAGTTGTGATAATTTATAAAAAGCATCCACTGCTTCTTCGTCATTACAAAGTCCAACTTGAGTTCTTCCTATCTCTTTTAAGTGAGCTTGTTCAGGACCAACTGAAGGGTAATCAATTCCTGAACCAATAGAATAAACAGGTGCTGGTTCCCCTTGGGTATCTTTTAACATAATAGAATTAAATCCATGCATAACTCCTTCTTCTCCATAAGTGAGTGTTGCAGCGTGCTCTCCTAATTCTTCTCCTCTTCCCATTGGTTCAACGCCATAAAGATTAACTTCTTTATCATCAATAAAACCTGCAAAAATACCCATAGCATTTGAACCACCACCAACACAAGCAACTACGTTGTCTGGTAGGCTATCTTCATGATCGAAAAACTGCTCTTTACACTCTAATCCAATAACACTTTGAAAATCTCGTACCATCATAGGAAAAGGGTGTGGTCCAACAACAGAACCAATACAATAAATAGCATCATCTGCTTGTGCTACATAACTTTCAAAAGCTGAATCAACAGCTTCTTTAAGGGTTTTTAGTCCATGTGTTGCAGGAACAACTTTAGCACCAAGAATTCGCATACGGACAACATTTGGATGCTCTTTTGCAATATCAACTTCACCCATATGGATTTCACACTCTAAACCAAAATAAGCAGCAGCAGTTGCAAGTGCAACTCCGTGTTGACCTGCACCTGTTTCTGCAATAACTTTTTTCTTACCTAAATGTTTTGCTAAAATGACTTCTGCCATACAGTGGTTAAGTTTATGTGCCCCTGAATGGTTTAAATCTTCACGTTTTAAATAGATTTTAGCCCCACCACAGTATTCAGTTAGGTTTTTAGCGTATGAAATAGGAGTTGGTCTTCCTTGATAGTGTTTTCTTACATACTTTAACTCTTCAATAAATTGTGGCGAGTTTTTTAATTCATTGTATGCTTTTGTAATCTCTTCGAAAGGTTTTTCTAACATTGGAGGAATAAATGAGCCTCCAAATTTTCCAAAATAACCGTTTTCGTCAGGTGTTGTTTCTAAATATGATTGTGCCATTGTCTATTTTCCTTCTTCTATAAATTCTTTAAAAAATTCAGATATATTAATACCTACTTTTGTTTGTCTAACTTTATAAATTTTTTTATATAAAATATACTTTTCTATAATATTAAGCTCTTTAATTTTGTCATAGATATTGAGTATCTTATCTGATAAGGTGTTCATCTCTTTGTAATTTGATTTGATAAACTCTTTATGAAAATTATTTACCTCTTCAATTGAAGTGAGTTCATAATTAGCTTCAATTAAAAACCTAATCTCTTCTTGTGAAAAGGACTTTGAAAAACTCTTTGAATAAAAATCAAGTAAAATATTGATTTCATTATTTATTTTTGAGTTATAATCAGCATTTTGTAAATAGGAATAGAGTTTGGGTTTTGTCTTTCTCCAATTGTACAAAGTATTGATTTGAACTTCAAAAAGGGTACTAATATCTTTGGGAGCTAACATTTCCTCTCCTAATAATTAAAAATTGATGTATTATAATTGAATTGTTTTTAAGAAAACTTTATATTTTCTATTTTCTTCTTATATTTTTTAAATAATAATAAAACTTAAGCTATAAGTTAATTTTCGATACAATAATTATAATTTATAAGTACTTATTCTTTATTTGGGGAGATATTGAAAAAATGATATTTAGTAAAGCAGAAACGTTAACACGAAAAAAAATGCAACGTCAGCAAATGGAAAACTTAAAGGAGACAGTTAATAGAGTTTATCATTTAGTACCATTTTATAGAAAAAAATTTGACGAACTAGGAATAACACCTGATTCTATGCAGACTCTGTGTGATATAAGAAAATTACCATTTACCAAAAAACAGGATTTAAGAGACAACTATCCTTATGGATTGTTTTCAGTCTGTATGGATCAAATTGTACGAATCCATAGTTCATCTGGAACAACGGGTAAACCAACAGTTGTTGGTTATACCGAAAAAGATATGGATATTTGGTCTGAAGTAATGGGACGAATATTACGAATGGGTGGTGTAGTCTCTTCTGATATTTTACACAATGCTATAGGGTATGGACTTTTTACAGGAGGTCTTGGTTTTCATGAAGCTGCTCAACGAATGAAAGTAACTGTAATACCAAGTTCAACTGGATTTACTTCGCGACAGCTACTCTTAATGAAAGATTTTAAACCAACCATTATTAATACAACACCATCGTTTGCCTTACATATGGCAGAGACTGCTGTTAAAGAAGGCTATGATTTACACAAAGATTTTAACCTAAGAGTTGGTTTTTTTGGTGCTGAACCAGCAAGTCAAGGTTTAAAGGATGAGATTAAAGATATTTGGGGAATTCCATTTCATGAAGTTTATGGCTTATCAGAAATTATAGGTCCTGGGGTTGCTGGAAGCTGTAACCATAGTAATAAACTGCATATTAATGAAGACCATTTTTATGCTGAGATTATTAATCCTGAAACATTAGAGCCTGTTGAAGATGGCGAACGAGGAGAGTTGGTTCTAACAACAATTACCAAACAAGGTTTACCAATTATTCGGTATAGAACAGGAGATATTACTTCGCTTGATTATACACCATGTCGATGTGGACGAACCACCGTTAAGATGGAGAGTGTCGTAGGACGTTGTGATGATATGTTAATTGTGAGTGGGGTTAATATTTTCCCTTCACAAATTGAGCACGTATTAGCTAATATTGAAGGAATAACCCTTAATTATCAAATTGTTGTAGAAAAAAAAGGACATTTGGATAGACTTGAATTAGATGTTGAAATTAATGATGATATTATGAGTGATTCAATTAAAGATTTAAACCATCTAAAAAAAGAGATACAAAAAGAGTTACTTAATCATCTTTATTTAAATGCACAAGTCAAACTTGTTCAAGCAAACTCTATTGAAAGAAGCCAAGGAAAGGCAGTAAGAATTATTGATAAAAGGAAGTAATTCCTTTTATCAATTAAACTGTTGTTAAAAGTTCTACGTCACTCTCTTGTAGAATTTTTGTAGCATTATCAAAATCTTCAGGATTAACTTTAAAAATAAAAGCGCCATTTTGATTATTTGAGATTGTATAGGTGTATTCAATATTAATATCATGTTGTGAAAGTGTTGAAACCACTTCATTAAATGAACCAATATGGTCATCAATGAGTGCCCCAAAAACCTCAGTGATTGTTAAAGAAAAACCATTATTATCTAAAATCTCTTTTGCTTTTTGCGTATCATTAACGATAATTCGTAAAATTCCAAAATCACTAGAATCAACTAAGTTAATAGATTTTAATGAAATACCATTTTGTGATAAAAGGGTGGTGATATCTGTTAATTCACCTTTTTTATTTTCAACAAAAACAGAAAGTTGTTTAATACCATAACTACTCATAGGTCTCCTTTATTTTCGATTATCTACAATTCGAACCGCTTTACCAACACTACGTTCGATACTTCGTGGTTCTACAAGTTTCACTTTGGCTTTAATATAAAGATTATTTTGAATAGCGTGCTCAAAAGAGCGTCGTAATTTTTCCATTGCACCAATAGAGTCCATCATAACATTATCACTTACTTCTATTAAAATATCAAGTTGATCTAAATGACCTTTTTTCTCAATAATAATTTGATAATTTAGAGTTAAACCATCTGTTTGAGAAATAACGTGCTCTACTTGAGATGGATAAACATTAACCCCATTAATAATCATCATATCGTCTGCTCGACCTACAACACTCTCCATTCTAACCATCGTTCGTCCACATTCACATGGTGTTCGCGTTAATGACGTAATATCACCTGTACGATAACGTAAAATTGGTAAGGCTTGTTTCGTTAACGAGGTGATAACAAGTTCTCCTCTTTCTCCATCAGGCAACTGTTTAAGTGTTTTGGGATCAATTATCTCAGGATAGAAGTGATCTTCAAAGATGTGTAACAGGTCAGAGTGTTTACAACTACAACTTACCCCTGGTCCAATGATTTCAGAGAGTCCATAAATTTCATGGTAGTCAATTCCCCATGCTTTTGCAACTTCCTCTTTAAGTCCTTTTGATGTAGGCTCTGCACCAAAAATTCCTGCACGAAGTTTAAAGTCACGTTTAAAATCACTACCCGTTTTTGAAGCTGCTTCTGCCATATGTAGTGCAAAAGAAGGTGTTGACGCTAAGATAGTTGCTCCAAAATCCTTCATTAGCATTACTTGTCTATCTGTAAAGCCACCAGAACTAGGAATAACTGTTGCTCCAACTTTAGCTGCCCCATTATGCAAACCTAATCCCCCAGTAAAAAGACCATATCCATAAGCATTATGAACAACATCATCTTGAGTCGTTCCAGCCATTGCATAAACTCTTGCCATAACTTCATCCCAAACATCCATATCCGCTTGAGTATATCCTACCACTGTTGGTTTACCTGTTGTACCTGATGATGAGTGAACTCTGACAACTTGATTCATAGGTACAGTAAAGAGTCCAAATGGGTAATGATCTCGTAAATCTTGTTTTTTAGTAAAAGGAAGTTTTACAATATCATCAATTGTTTCAATATCTTTAGGCTTTATATTTAAAGCATTTAATTTATCTTTATAAAAAGGTGTGAGCGTATAAACACGCTCAACTGTATCCTTTAAACGGTTTGCTTGAAGATTACGTAAATCCTCTTTTGAACTACTCTCTACTTTGTTCCAAATCATCTTTATGCCTTTGAATCAGCTATCGCTTTTTCTAATACTTGGATATTTTGTTCAGCCACTTTAGGATTAAAGTCTCTTAATGCCTGTTTTACATCTTCTGCACTAAAAGGAAAGTCTGGACATTTTTCTAAAACAACCCCTAACATATATACATTTAACCCTTGGATTGGAAACTCTTTTCTTTTTGCTTTTTCAAATGCATCAATATGAAACACAGAAGCATTAATATCATCAGCTGGAAAGTCAGCTTCTGCATTAACGGCAAGTGTTCCAGTTGGCTTTAAAAATTGCACATTTCGTAATGCTTCATTCTTCTCTAATCCAATCAGTAAGTCAGCTTGTGCTGCATCAATAATAGGATTTGTATAGTTTCCTAATTTGATAGTACAAGAAACTGCACCACCTCGTTGAGACATTCCGTGATTCTCTGTTCCTAAACATGCAACATCTTTATTTCCTGCACATAACGCTAAAATTTTAACTAAAAAAACTGAACCTTGACCACCAAAACCGGCAATAACTACTTGATATCTCATAGACTAAATCCTTTATTTTCTTCATCTAACACAAATGCATCTGTAGGACATACTACATTTAAACATGCACCACAACCAATACACAAGAATGGATCTATCTCTACTTTTCCATCATCATTATATGCCATTGGTGGACATTTATAAATTGTTGTACATTGATCACAGGCTGTACAATCTTCTGGAATAACTGTCGCAAACTCACCTGGGATGTGGTCATCAACAACTTCTTTATCAAGAACACAGAACTCTCTTACTACAACAACAATTGGTCCATCTGCTTCATCATATTTTTTCTTCATATCTTTGAAGAAATCAATTGATCGTTGAATATCATTTGAGTAAACATGCTCATAAGTATCAGCACCACACCCTTCAGCAATCTTCATAATATCAACTTCTTTATTTTGTCGTTGTGGAGGAAGCTGACGACCTGTCATGGCTACAACTGAGTTATCAAGAATAACTAACATAAATTTATGACGCTGATAAACAGCATTGACTAGTGGCGGAATACCTCCATGGAAAAAGGTACTATCTCCAATTGTTGCAACGGTATATTTATCTGGGTCTGCAATGGAAAAACCACTTGCCATAGATACTGAAGCACCCATACAAAGTACCGTATCAATTGCATCTTGATTGATTGCTAATGTATAACATCCAATATCTGATGGATAAATTGATTTTTTCTTTCTAAATACTTTTGTAATAGAGTAGTAAATATCTCTATGTGGACATCCTGGACAAAGATTTGGAGGACGTGCTGCTACTTTTTCTTTAAATGGTACTACTGGGTAAAGATCTGCACCTTCATAGATTCCCATTTTGATTAAGGCATTTTGAATATAGACTTTTTGCATTTCATCAATAACGTGCATTGTTCCATCTAGTTTACCACTTACTTTGTCCGTTAAGATTTGCTCTTCAACACATGGCATTGGCTCTTCTACAACAAGAACTTTTTCATAGTTATCAAATTGTGCACGAATCTCTTTTTCTGGAAGAGGGTAAGGCATTTTAAGTTTTACAACATCTGCTTCAATACCAATATCTTCTAGTGTCTCACGGGCAAAACCATCCCCTGTTCCAGATGTTAAAATTAATAGTTTACCACCCTTACATTTATCAAATTCTGGTTTAATTAGTGTTTCCCAGTTATATTGCTTAATAGCGTCAATTCTTTCAATTTGCTCGTAACCTTGAATAATTCTTCCTGCTCGTGGAACAGCCGCCCATCGTCCAATATCTCTTTTAAACTCTCCTTTAGGAGGATTAAAAGTAGTATTCTCTTGTACATCAACAATTTGTCTAGCATGACATACTCGCATAACTGGACGTAGCATCGTTGGTGTTTGAAATTTTTCAGATACTTCTGCTGCCATTGAAACCATATCATAAGCATCTTGCGGTGTTGCAGGGTCAAATACAGGAATCTTTGCAAACTTTGCAAACGTTCGTGAATCTTGTTCTGTTTGAGAAGAGTGAAATCCTGGGTCATCTGCAACAATAAGTACGAAAGCACCTAAGTTACCGATATAAGCAGCACTCATTAACGCATCACTTGCAACATTTAATCCAACTTGTTTCATCGTTGCGGCTGCTCTTCGACCAGCCATAGCACCTGCATATGCTACTTCAAAACCAACTTTTTCATTGGTTCCCCACTCAGCATATAAATCTAAGTTCATTTGATATTTTAGTTTGTTAACATTCCCTAAAATTTCACTCGAAGGCGTTCCTGGGTATCCAGAAACCATATCAATACTTGAGTGAACAATTCCTAATGCGATGGCATCATTTCCCATAAGTGTTTGTTTCATATTAATCC
>CAZIES010000100.1:0-9479 GCA_964538295.1 uncultured Arcobacter sp.
GTTATATTCAACATATGAATTGTTTGCAAAATGTTGGGATGCTTGGGATTGAGCCAGTAGAGCATCAAGGTCAAAAAATTATTCCCATTGAATTTTTAGCAACACTTCTTCCTGATCCTGCTTCATTAGGACCACGAACCGTGGGTAAAACCAATATTGGTTGTATTATTGAAGGGTTAAAAGATGGAGAAAAACGTAAAGTTTATATCTATAACGTTTGTGACCATCAAGAGTGTTTTAAAGAAACCGGTGCACAAGCAGTAAGTTATACAACGGGAGTTCCAGCGATGATTGGTACAAAAATGTTGTACAAAGGTATTTGGGATGGAAAAGGTGTTTTTAATATCGAAGAGTTTGATGCCAATCCATTTATGGAAGAGTTAATGACTCAAGGATTACCGTGGAAGATTCTTGAAATGGATGTAGATTAATATTGTTTAGTTAAAGATAAAACTTTATTTAAAATTTTATTCATAAAAATATCTTTATTAAACTGCCCAAATAAATGTATAATAATTGTAATAGATTTATTGATAAGAAAGAACAACTCGTTGTTCTCTTAAGGGTTTGTTTCTTTAGATGGAATTTATTTCCATCGTTAAAAGAAGTCATTAAATGAAAGGTTCCTTTCAAAGGTCCCCTAAAAAAGTCAGAGACTTTTTCAGGCACCTTTTTATGGAACATTTTTCAAGGAGTTATTATGCAAAAATATATTTGTACAGCATGTGATCATATTTATGATCCTGCAGTTGGTGATGAAGATAGTGATATTGTGCCAGGAACGCCATTTGAAGAACTTCCAGATGATTGGGAATGTCCTGTATGTGGTGTAGGAAAAGAGGATTTTGAACCATACGATGAATAAGAATATTGTTAAAACTTTAAAGGCGTTACCCTCTCCTTGTTTTGTCTGTGAAGAAGAGCTTCTAAAAAAGAATTTAGAGCTGTTGAAACATGTACAAGATGAAACAGGGGTTAAAATATTGTTAGCTTTAAAAGGATTTGCTCTTTGGTCAACTTTTGATTTATGTAAAGAGTACTTACAAGGGTGTTGTGCTAGTGGACTTCATGAAGCTTTATTGGCAAAAGAGGAGTTTGGAAAAGAGGTTCATACCTATTCTCCAGCTTTTAAAGATGAAGAAATAGATGAAATTTTAGCACTTTCAAATCATGTGGTTTTTAATTCTTTTAACCAATGGCGAAAATTTAGAGATAAAGCACAAGCAAAAACTTCATGTGGACTTCGTATTAATCCTGAGTATTCCAGTGTTGAAGTAGATTTATATAACCCTTGTAGTGCCTTTTCGCGTCTTGG
Organism: uncultured Arcobacter sp.; assembly: GCA_964538295.1. Lineage (GTDB taxonomy): Bacteria > Campylobacterota > Campylobacteria > Campylobacterales > Arcobacteraceae > Arcobacter_A. The sequence continues at coordinate 1,316 of CAZIES010000100.1, forward strand.
AATTACAAAAGCAAATTTTGAGGAAGAGGAGTTAGAAGGCATAGAGGGATTTCATTTTCATGCACTTTGTGAACAAAATGTTGATGCCTTAGAAGGTGCTTTGGTAAATTTTGAAAAAAACTTCTCTTTATATTTTCACAATCTTAAATGGGTTAATTTTGGCGGTGGTCATCATATTACTCGTAAAGATTATGACGTAAAGGGTTTAATAAAACTATTAAAAGATTTTAAAAATCGATATCCACATTTAGAGGTTTTTCTTGAGCCAGGTGAAGCTGTAGGATGGCAAACTGGATACTTAGTGGCGACTGTACTAGATATTGTAAATAATGGTATGAATATTGCTATTTTAGATACTTCTGCAGAAGCACATATGCCAGATACTCTAGCGATGCCGTACCGAGCAGATATACGTGATGCTGGGGTTTCGAATGAGAAAGAATATACCTATAGATTAGCTGGAAACACCTGTTTAGCAGGAGATATTATTGGTGATTACTCTTTTGATAAACTGCTTAAAGTGGGTGATAAAATAATTCTTGAAGATATGATACACTATACTATGGTAAAGACAACAACATTTAATGGAATTAAGTTACCATCCATAGCGATAAAAAAGGATGGTTGTTACCATATTGTAAACAATTATGGGTACAATGATTATAAAATCAGATTATCGTAAGGGTGAATGATGGGACATAATAGGGATATTATTACGGATGAGTTAAAAGATATGGAAGATGTTCAGAGTCCAAAAACACAAAAGGATTCTGTCAAGTCTGATTCTAAACCAAGTAAAGGTTCTAAAGGTAAGCATAAAAAAGTTCAAATCTGGGTTCAAAAAAAGACCTTAGAGTATGAACAAGAGTTAACAAAACTTCAAATTGAACTACTGAAACTTCAAAATCATGTTAAAGATAAAGGGTTAAAGATTTTAATGATTTTTGAGGGGCGTGATGCTGCTGGTAAGGGTGGCACAATTAAACGTATTACTGAACACTTAAACCCCAGAGGTGCAAGAGTTGTTGCTTTGGAAAAACCAAGTGATGTTGAAAAAACACAGTGGTATTTTCAACGTTATGTTCAACATTTGCCAAGTGCGGGAGAAATTGTTTTGTTTGACCGTTCTTGGTATAACAGAGCAGGGGTTGAGCCTGTTATGGGATTTTGTTCGAAAATGGAACACCATGAGTTTTTAAAAGAGGTACCTGAGTTTGAACAAATGCTTGTAAAATCTGGGGTTGTCTTAATGAAGTTCTATTTCTCAGTTTCAAAAAAAGAGCAAGCACGACGATTTAAAAAACGTGAAATCGATCCTCTTAAACAGTATAAATTATCACCTGTAGATATGGAGTCTCAAAGCTTATGGGATAGGTATACGATAGCAAAATTTTCAATGCTTATGTCTTCACATACTGAGATTGCTCCATGGCATATCGTACGAAGTGATGATAAGAAAGATGCACGATTAAATTGTATTAAGCATATTTTGAATCGTGTTGAGTATGTTAATAAAATTGATAACAAAGAGTTAAAAGTTAATAAAAAAGTTCTTGTTTCAGGTACTGAAGAGATAGAGATAATGGAACAAGAAAATAAATTTGCAAAGGTGTAAATAAATGAATCTGAGTGATTTTGATAAAACAAATTATAGTGGCTTATATATTTCAAAAGCAACCCATCCAACATTCGGAAAAAAATATATAGCGCGATTTCAATATAATAAAAAACGGTATGTAAAAGTGTTAGGTTATACTAAAAAAGATAATATTACAAAACGTGGTGCTGTGGCACTTTTAGAACAGTTTAAAGAGTCTATTAGTACACCTGTTGTTGAGCCTAAAACAACTTTAGAAAATGTAAATGAAACGGTAACTGTTAATAGTGCCCAAATAGATAAACTTAAAGCTGAAAATAAGCATTTAAAATCACTGTTAGGGGATTATAAAAAGCTTGATATTAATGTTCTTGAAGATGGTATTCAAAAGATTTATGACTTAGAAGAGTTAAAAAAATATCAAATCGAGTTAATCAAACTGCAAAACTATTTAGAGTCTGAAAACAAACGGATGATTATTCTATTTGAAGGACGTGATGCTTCTGGTAAAGGTGGGGCGATTCGTCGAATTACTCGGTATATGAATAATAAACACTACCGTGTTGTTGCTTTAGGTAAACCAACTGAAACTCAACGAAACCAGTGGTTTTTTCAACGATATATTCAACACTTTCCAACAGGTGGAGAGATGGTTTTATTTGACCGTTCATGGTATAACCGAGCCATGGTTGAGCCTATCTTTGGATTTTGTACTAACGAAGAGTATGAAATCTTTATGGAAGATGTTGTTAATTTTGAGCATGATTTAGTACGACAAGGGATGGTTTTGATTAAACTCTACTTCTCTGTTTCAAAAGATGAACAAAAGAAACGATTTGATAGACGAATTAATGATCCCCTTCGGCATTGGAAGTTTTCCGAAGTAGATATGCAAGCCCAAGATTTATGGGGTGAGTTTTCTGAGAAAAAATATGAGATGCTTAAACGAACAAGTTCACGAAGTGCCCCATGGCATATCGTACGAAGTGATAATAAACATTTAGCGCGACTTGAAGCGTTAAAAGTTATTTTAAATTCTGTGGATTATGATGGACGAAACTATTCGTTGGATTATGAACCAAATGAAGATATCAATATTTCTGTACAGCGAGAGCTTCTACAAATGAGAAAATCACAAAACTACTAATAGTTTTGTGATTTATTTTTACTTTACCAAGGAGTTTTTGTATCCTCTTCAGGTTTTTCACTTTCTACTTTTCGTAAAAGTACAGGGGCTTTTTGTTTTTGAATATGCTGTAGCCACTTTTTTTCTTCCCTATCACTCATGGCTTTTTCATCTAAGTTTTGCTGTTGTATTTTTTGTTCTTGGGTATTTTGTTTTTTATTTTTTTCGTCAGACTTTGATTTCTCTTTTTTATTCTCACTGTTTTGATTAGCTTGGTCTTGCTGTTTTTGTTTTTTCTTTTCTTGATTTTTTTGTTGCTCTTTTTTCTTGTCATTCTTTTGTGATTTATCTTGTGATTTTTTATTGCTTTGTTTTTTCTTGTCGTTCTTTTTTTCACCCGATTGGCTTTGTGAGTCTTTATTTTTTTTATTTAGGGCATTGTTTACTGCATCTAAGTTTTCTTGTGTTTGTTGGTCTTTTTTTAGTTTTAACGCTTTTTCATACATCTTTTTAGCATCTTCAAGCTTGTTGAGTTTGACGTAGCTATTTCCCATATTATGAAGTTTTTGATACTCTAAAATTTTATCACTACTGATGACTTGTTTATACTCTGTAAGGGCTTTTTTATATTTGCCTTCTTTGTAGTAAGCATTGGCTAAGTTGTAGTGTCCCTCTTTGGAATGCGAGACTTTGTGAAACTCTTTTGAAGCTTTTTTATAATCTTTGTTTTCATAGGCTTCATTGGCTTTTTTAATGGTTTGAAAATCTAACAAAGAAGCGTCAGCTTTTGGATTGACAAAAAAGCTAATAAGCAGTAATGCTAAAACACCTTTTTTTGTAGGTAGCGAGGAAAAAGCAATGAGTAAAATAAAAAGAGCTAAGGCTAAAGGATAATAGAATAATTCGGTATAAGTTTTATGTTTTTTGTTACGAAGTTCATCTTTTTGGCTTTGCGTTTCAATATCTTTTAAAATAGCATTAATATCATTGTTCGTTAGGCTAAAAGGAATATAGCCTCCTTGGGTGTTTAGGCTTAACTCTTTGATAGATTCATTGAGTGCTACTGTAACAATGTTATCATTTTTGTCCGTTAAGTATTTATCTCCTATTTTAATTGGTGTTGGTGTTGAAGTTGCCAATCCTAGAGTATAAACATTTATTTTATTGTTATTTGCATACTCTATTTCATTTGTAAAGTCTGTGTTGTTTGCACCATCTGTTAAAAGAAGTAAGTTTTTATTTTGATAGTTTTTAAGAAGTTTATTCGTGGCTTCTAAAACTGCATGTATATTGGAACCATTATCAAAGTTGAGACCATTATCAAAGTTTTCTACTAAGTATTGAAGTGAATTGAAATCTTGGGTGATAGGTGAAAGGATAAAAGCAGATTTTGCAAAAAGAATCACCCCAATACCATTATGTTTTGATTGTTCAATTATCGTTAATAGCTTCTTTTTTGCCAGCTTTAAGCGCGTAGGAAAAATATCATTGGCTAGCATTGATTTTGAAATATCAATAGCAACAACAATTGGCGTGATTTCTTGTTTAATCTTTATTTCTTGTTTATTAAATACAGGACGACTTAGTGCAAGAATCATTAAAATTAGTGCAATAAATAAAAGGGTATTGCGTGTTGTTTTAGTCATGTGTTTATTTGAGATTGAGAGTTTGTTCAAAATAGTTTGTGGAAATATTTTTTGCATTGAATCTTTGTTTGTCGCTATTAGAAAAATGAGTACTAAAACAGGAATAAGCATTAAAAAGAGTACATTTGTGTATAAAAATTCCAAAAATTGACCTTTGGTTATGGTGTTTTATTTAAGATGTTAGAAAATGTATTTTATTAAAGCTTTAGTAAGACTTCGCTAAAATCGCACAAAATTATAATAATTGGAGTAAAGTTAATGGAATTTAACGTACAAAAAGTTGATGAAGCTAACGCAGTAATCACTGCAACTATTCAAAAAGCACTTATCGACGCAAACACTGACAAAATTGCTAAAGAGGCAGCTAAAACAATGGATGTTCAAGGTTTTAGAAAAGGAAAAGTTCCTGCACATATCGTAAAAGCGAGATATGGAGAGAAATTAGTTCAAGATGCTGAAGGTGAAGCAATTAGAGATCTTTTAAGTGATGGATTAACTGAGTTAAATATTGCACACGATGATGTTATTGGTGAGCCAGCAATTGCTAAATATGACAAGCAAGAAAATGGTGATATTGAAGTTGAAGTTAAAATCGCGTGTAAACCAGCTATTGAGTTAGGTGATTATAAAACATTAGTTCCAGAAGTAAACAACCAAGAAGTTGCTGAAGAAGAGATTACTTCACGATTAGAAGAGATGGCAAAATCTTCTGCACCTTTAGAAAAAATCAAAAGAAAAAGAATGGTTAGAGATGGAGACTTCGCTTTAATCGATTTTGAAGGTTTTGTTGATGGTGTTGCATTTGATGGTGGAAAAGGTGAGAAGTATCCATTAGAAATTGGTTCAAACTCATTTATTCCAGGATTTGAAGAGCAAATTATTGGTATGAAATATGAAGATGAAAAAGATGTAACTGTTACTTTCCCTGAAGAGTACCAATCTAAAGATTTAGCTGGTAAAGAAGCGGTATTTAAAGTAAAACTACATGAAATTCAAGAAAAAGCTGCTGGTGAAATTAATGATGAGTTCGCTCAAAAAATGTTACCAGGTCAAGAAGATGTAACAGTAGATACATTAAAAGAGAAGTTAAAAGAGCAAATGGCTAATGAAGCAAAAGGTAAATACTACAGAGAAGAGTTAAAACCTGCTTTCTTAGATCTTTTAGTAAAAGAGTTAACATTCGCACTTCCAGCTTCTGTAGTTGACCAAGAGATTAACTATGCTTTAAATAATAAAGTAAGAGAAATGAGCGAAGATGAAATCAAAGGTTTACAAGAAGATGCATCTAAAGTTGAGTCTATGAGAGAAGAGTTAAGAGAAGATGCTGAAAACTCTGTAAAAGCTACATTTATTGTTGATGCATTAGCAAAAGCTGAAGGTGTAGAAGTATCAGATCAAGAAGTGACTCAAGTTATTTATTATGAAGCAATGCAAATGGGACAAAATCCACAAGATGTATTAAAACAATACCAAGATGCTGGATATATGCCTGCAATTAAAATGTCTATGATTGAAGATAAAGTAATTACAAAATTATTAGACGAAAAATCAGCTCAATAAATAGTAGAACAAGTGTTGGCTTCTTTTAGTAGAAATTATTTTTATATTAAAAAAGAAGACTGAAAAATAAAAGGAAATTAAAAAATGAGTTACATTCCATATGTTGTAGAAAAATCTGGACGAGGTGAAAGAAGTTATGATATCTATTCACGACTTCTTAAAGATAGAATTATTATGTTAAGTGGTGAAATCAATGACCAAGTAGCATCTTCTATTGTTGCACAGTTATTGTTCTTAGAAGCAGAAGACCCAGAAAAAGATATCTATTTATATATTAACTCTCCCGGTGGAGTAATTACTAGCGGAATGTCAATTTTTGATACCATGAACTATATAAAACCTGATGTTTGTACTATTTGTATAGGACAAGCAGCTTCTATGGGAGCATTTTTGCTCTCATCAGGAGTTAAAGGAAAACGATACTCTTTACCGAACTCAAGAATTATGATTCACCAGCCTTTAGGTGGAGCACAAGGTCAAGCAACAGATATTGCGATTCAAGCAAAAGAGATCTTACGAATGAAAGAGATGTTAAATCAGATGTTAGCAGAACAGACAGGACAAGATATCAAAGTGATTGAAGAAGATACTGATAGAGATAATTTTATGAGTGCAGTAGAAGCAAAAGAGTATGGTTTAGTTGATGAGGTTATTACGAGTCATTAATAATGCTTAGAGAAATTATTACCTATCCAAATAAACTTTTACGAACAAAATCAGTAGATGTGCAGAAGTTTGATAACGAACTTCACACACTACTTGATGATATGTATGAAACAATGATTGCTAATCAAGGAGTTGGATTAGCAGCTATTCAAGTGGCAGTGCCTTTAAATATTTTGGTTATTTCTATACCTGATGATAATGAAATGCAAAATAAAGAAGATATTATTGAAGCAATTAACCCTAAAATTACGCACAAAGATGGTGTTCAAGTCTTTTTAGAAGGGTGTTTAAGTGTACCTGGATTTAACGAAGAAGTTAAAAGAGCTGAACATATTATTGTAGAGTATCAAGACCGTTTTGGAAAAGAACAAAAAATGGAAGCAGAAGGTTTTCTTGCTGTTGCTTGGCAACATGAAATGGAACACTTAGAAGGGCATCTATTTATTGAAAAGCTCTCACTTAATAAACGTAAAAAATTTGAAAAAGAGTATAAGAAACTACAAAAGACTAAAAAACTCTAAAAGCTAACTATTTTCAGTTAAAATCTATCTAATAGTCAAAATTTCAAAAAGTCACATAAAACTTTCAATATATAATAATATATATTATCTTATAATAACTAAAAATATTATTGGATGATTTAATGAAATCAATTAAGAGTGCAACCTTTGATGGAGTCATTGATGCAATAGAAGTTGATGTTGAAGGAAGTTTTACTAGAGGGTTACCTTCATTTTCTATTGGAGGGTTAGTGACAACAGCTATTCAAGAGTCTAGGGATAGGATTAAGTCAGCCTTACTAACGAATGAGTATAAATTTCCGCCTAAAAAAGTGATTGTTAACTTGTCACCTTCTGATATAAATAAAACAGGAAGTCATTTTGACTTATCCATTGCTTTATTGATTGCTTTATATGAAGAAAAAGTTGATTTTACAGGGTTTTATATATTTGGTGAACTTGGATTAGATGGTATGTTAAAAGATACCAAATCTATTTTTCCGCTTATTTTATCTCTTGCTAGACAGGTTAAAAACTTAAAAGTTGTTGTTCCTACAATAAGTGCTAAAAAAGTTTCGATGATTCCTAATATTGAAGTGTATAGTGTTGCAAACCTGTCTGAATCAATGGATTTTTTTAAATTTAAGCACTATAAAGAAAGAAGAGTAGAGAATCAAATCTTAGAGTATAAACATTTTTTATTCAAAAAAAGAAATTTTTATTATTTAGATTCATACCCGTTAGACTTTAAAGATGTCAAAGGACAAAAAATAGCAAAATATGCAGCACTAATTAGTGCAAGTGGTAACCATAATATTCTTTTTGAAGGCAGTCCTGGGTGTGGTAAGAGTATGATTATTAAAAGACTTCAATATATTATGCCTCCTATGGATATGGAAGCAATTTTAGAAAAAGCAAAACTTGATTCTTTAGAAGCAAAAGAACCGGATTTTAAACCAAGAAGAGTTTTTAGAAATCCTCATCATAGTTCCACAAGAGCCTCTATCTTTGGTGGTGGTAGCACTAATTCTAAAATTGGAGAAGTGGCATTAGCTAATAATGGAATTTT
>CAZIES010000101.1:0-9399 GCA_964538295.1 uncultured Arcobacter sp.
CTTTTTATTTTTTAAAAGGTTGGTATCATTAACATAAGAGAAGTAAGCATTTGCTCCACTATGAACGGCACTTCCCCAAGCTTTCATTATCCCCGTTTGTGGTATAGATGTTCCAAAAATAAGGGTACTGCTATTGTAGGTACGATCTTTTATATTTAAATAAATAAATCCAATAATGATAACAGCTAATAACAGGTTTCGTATCACATATAATCCTAAACATCAATATAGATAAAGTATAGCATATTTTTAAAGAATAGGAAAATAAATTTTACCAAAATGTAACACATTAAAATTAAAAGGTAAAGGATATTTAACTTTTTAAGTTTATTATAAGTTTAAGGCGTATAGAATTGGTAAAATATTTTTTACCAAAGGCAGTATGGTATGCATGAATTTGTCTATTACAACGAGAAAGAGCTTGATTTTCCCCTAAGTGAATCAATCTATGTTACTAAAGATTTAGTAGAAGCAACATCTGGTGATTTTATTGTTTCAAACTCAAAAAGCATTAATGCCGAAATAATTGCTGATGAAATTGACTATTATATAAATTACTCACAAGATAATATTGCACAAAAAATTACAACCATTGAAAAACTTTATGAAATGAATGCTATTCGTTTTGATATGGCACAAGATATTGTTTATTCTCAAGAAGTAAGTAATGCTGTTTTACTTGTTGGAACAAATGATGAGAAAAAAGAGTTTTTAAGAGCTACTATTCCTAATGAGTTTGATCTTTTTCATGTTGAACCTTCTATTGTTAAATCAATCAGTGGTCATATTGGGAGTTTAGATGTGATGGTGGAAGATGGTGATGATGAAGTTAAATTAAGTGTCTCTCAAATTGTTTGGTTTAATAAAGAACCAATCGCCGATAAACAAAGTGGTGCCTTTGACCCACTTGAGAGTAACTTGGATGAGGTTCTTGCAACTTTACGACTTAATATTACTAATTATGAGTATAAAAAATTTACAACGTATGATAAAACAATCTGTCAATACCATGAGAGAAGAGAAGAGATCTGTTCAAAATGTGAAGAGGTTTGTCCAACGGTAGCCATTGTAAAAGATGATGAAAACAAACATTTAGGTTTTTCACAAATTGATTGTCATGGTTGTGGAGGGTGTATTTCAGTATGTCCTTCAGGGGCTATTGATTATGCGCCATCAAACAGAGGTACTATCTTTGAAATGGCACGTTTAACAAAAGGACATATTCCTTTAGTTATTCCTCAAAAGATGGAAGTAAAAAATCTTGATGTGGGAATAAAAGAGCATGTTCTTCCTTTTGCAATTGAGGGTGAAAAATTCTTACATGAAGGAACACTACTTACTTTACTTCAAGAGTCAGGTTCTCAAGTTATCTTTTATTCAGACTTTTTATCAAAAGGAACAAAAGACGCTATTTCAATTTTAAATCAAATCTACCAAGCAAAATATGGGGTAGATGCTATTTTAGTTGCTATGGATGAGATTGAATTAGAATTAGCTCTGTCAAAAGTTAATTTTGTAGAGGGTTCACAATTTACATTTAATGAAAGTGAATCTAAAAAAAGAGAAATTTTCGCTATTAGGCTTTCTCATATTGTAGGAAATGACGATTTAGGTGTGGTAACAACTGGTGAACATGTTCATTATGGTCATGTAAAAGTAAATGAATCAAATTGTACACTATGTCTTTCATGTGTAGGTGCATGTAATGTAGGTGCACTTATTGCTGACACTTCTGATAATACGCTTCGACTTAATGCTTCAGTATGTACTGCCTGTGGATATTGTGAAGTTTCATGTCCAGAAGTAAACTGTTTAACCATTGAAAGAGATGTGATTAAATTAACACCTTCATGGTTTAGTGAAGAAGTATTAGCCCAAGATGAACTTTTTGCTTGTGTAGAGTGTGGTAAAGAATTTGCTACAACAAAAGCCATTGAAAAAATCGCTAATATCATGGCACCACTATTTAAAGCTGACCCAATCAAAGAGCGAACCCTTTACTGTTGTGAAGATTGTAAAGGAAAAGTGATGATGCAAAGTTACTTAGCAGATAAATCAAATTATAACAACCCAACAGTAGGAGCATAAAAGATGAAACAAGAAGCACTCATGAAAGCACGAGCAATCTACTACAGTATGTTTTCTCGTTTTTTTGTCTATTCAAAAGATATTACGAGTTATTTAGAGTTAATTAATATTATAAAACTTTTAGAAGAAAACCCTTTAGATGAGACAACAAAACAAGCCTTAGGTTCAATTTTAGACAAGCTTGATAGCAGTTCAAACACAACACTAGTGCAAGAGTTCGATGATATTTTTCATAATCCTGAAACAAAAAATGTACGAGTTACGGCTTCATTTTATGATGAAGGGGTTGAGTCTGGTAAAAAAAGAGTTGAAATGCTTCAATTTTTAGCAAAAACAAAAATCAGACGAAATGAAAAAGAGTACATGGAGTATGAAGACTCTATTGGTTTTATTTTAACACTTATGGCTGAACTTATTGAAGAAGTAGTTGCTGGAAAAAGTGAGTATGAAAATACACAACACTGTATTTTTTCTCAAATATTAAATGAGTTTATTGATGAGTTTGCAAAAGAGATTTATGAACATGAAAAAGCAGTGATTTTCAAAGATGTCATTGTGGTACTAAAAGCATTTATTGCCTTTGAAAGACTCTTTTTAGAAGTTTCAAAACCTGCAATGAAAATTGTAGAAGAGCAAAAACAATCGTGTGCAACGCCAGAGATTTCTGAAGAAGAAGCGGCACGACGAGCTCGAAATAAAGCAATGAAAGCAAAAGGATCAAAACAGCCTGATGCCAATCCAGATGACATCGCTTATGATGTGGAGAATGACGTTTAAGAAATAAGCCTTAGAGAAGATATGGGGGCTTTAAAAAGAAGAGAGTTATGTAGCTCTTCTTTTTAAAGTCTCCATGGTGACTCATCGGGACTTAATTTCTATAAGGAGGCAAGTCATGCAACAAAGCAGAAGAGATTTTGCAAAGAAGACAGCAATTGTTACTGCAGGAGCTGCGGTAGTAGGTTCAACTGCTGTTATGGCTGCTAGTGGTAGTGAAGGTGTTCAATCATCTTCAAATGGTGTTGTTGTAGGTAGTTCTAAGAAGAAAGAAGTTACTTACAAAAAAACTGAAACGTGGGCTGAGTATTACAAGAACGCGGTATAAAAAGAGGGAGCATTAGTATGTCTGTAAATACGTACGAAACGCTTGATGCAAAGGTTGGTAGACGGTCATTTATGAAAATGGCTGCTGTGGCAACTGCATTTGGTGTAACATCGTCTTTTGCAAGCACTAACGTAACGAGAGAAGCAACGGCTGAGGAAGTTAAAAATCCTTTCCCTGGTTCTAAAGAAGTTAAAACAATCTGTACAGCATGTTCTGTAGGTTGTGGTGTTATTGCAGAAGTACAAAATGGTGTTTGGGTAAGACAAGAAGTAGCAACGGATCACCCTGTATCACTTGGAGGGCACTGTTGTAAAGGTGCTGACATGATTGATATGGTTCGATCAGAAGTTAGACTTAAACATCCAATGGTTAAGAGAAATGGTCAATGGCAAAGAATTTCTTGGGATGAGGCTTTAGATGGAATTGCAACTAAGCTAGAATCTTTAAGAAAAACAGCAGGACCAGATTCAACAATGTTTTTAGGATCAGCAAAATTTAATACAGAGCAATCGTATTACTTTAGAAAATTTGCTGCAATGTTTGGAACAAATAATATAGATCACCAAGCTAGAATTTGACATAGCTCAACAGTCGCCGGTGTGGCGAATACATGGGGTTATGGTGCTATGACAAATTCTTTGGGTGATATCCAAAACAGTAAAGCAATCATAATTTTCGGTGCAAATCCAGCGGTTAACCACCCTGTAGGTTTCGCACATTTCTTAAAAGCAAAAGAGAGAAACAACGCAAAAATCATTGTTGTAGATCCTAGATTTACAAAAACAGCAGCGAAAGCTGACCTGTATGCACAAGTTAGACCAGGAACTGATATTCCATTTATGTATGGAATGTTACACCTAATCTTTAAAAACGGATGGCATGACAAAAACTTTATTAAAGATAGAGTTTATGGTATGGATGAAGTTATGGAAGAGGCTAAAAAATGGACACCTGAAAAAACAGCTGATGTTACTGGTGTTGATGCTGGTCTTATTATTCAAATTGCACGTGCGTATGCTAAATCTACACCAGGTACTTTAATCTGGGCAATGGGTTTAACACAACACACAATTGGTTCATCAAATACAAGAATGGCACCAATCTTACAGTTAGCACTTGGAAACATGGGTGTTGAAGGTGGAGGATGTAACATTCTTCGAGGACACGATAACGTTCAAGGGGCAACAGATATGTGTTGTCTTTCACATACATTACCTGGATATTACGGTTTAAGTGACGGTTCATGGAAATACTTTGCTTCATCTTGGGGAGTAGACTATGAGTGGCTTAAAGGACGATTCAAAGGTAAAGATTGGATGAACAAAAAAGGGTTTACCCTTGCTCGTTGGTGGGCTGGAGTTCTTGGTGGAAATAAAGGTGAAGATGCTATTCACAATAATGGTACAAACCTTAAAGCATTATTCGTAATGGGTAATGGTATTACATCAATTGCACAAACGAAAAAAGTAAAAGAAGCATTAGACAATCTTGAAATTGCAGTATTCTGTGACCCATTTGTAAATGAGGGTGCAATTATTACTGATAAAAAAGATGATGTTTATATTTTACCAGCAGCAACACAATTTGAAACATCTGGTTCAGTTACTGCAACAAACCGTTCTGCACAATGGAGAAACGAAGTTGTAAAACCAATGTATGAATCAAAAGCTGACCAAGACATTATGTTTGAATTAGCAAAAAGATTAGGTTTCTACGAGCAATACACAGCAGGTATGAAAGTTAAAGAGAATAAAAAAGACTTCAAATGGCCAGAAGATGCAACAGATGAAATTGCACGAATCATTAAGACAATTGGTCTTACTGGTTGGACAGCTGAAAGACTTAAAAAACACTCTGAAAACTGGCATATGTTTGACCAAGTATCGTTAAGAGGATACGGGGCAATGAAAGGTGAATACTATGGATTACCTTGGCCGTGTTGGACTGAGTCACACTCTGGTTCACCATTACTATACAACATCAACCGAAGTGTTGCTGAAGGTGGTATGGGATTCAGAAATAGATTTGGATTAGAGCATGATGGTGAAGATCTGTTAGCAGGAAAAGGTTCAGCTCCTAAAGATTCAGCTAACAAAGATGGTTACCCTGAGATTAACAGAGATAATATTGAGAAAGTTCTTGGAATCAAGTTAACAGCTGATGAGAAGAAAAGAATTGGTAAAAACTGGAAAGTTGATAAGTCAAATATTATTGCTGAAAAATGTATGGAAAGAGGTATCGCTCCTTATGGAAATGCAAAAGCTAGAGCTAAAGTTTGGACATTCCCAGATCCTATTCCAATGCATAGAGAGCCTCTGCACTCGCCAAGACATGACTTGACAAAAGAGTATGCAGCATATCCAGATAAGAAGAACCATTACCGTGTTGATACACGATATGTTTCTGAGCAATCACAAAAAGATTGGTCAAAAGAGTTCCCTGTTAACTTAGTTACAGGAAGACTTGTAAATATGAATGGTGCTGGTGTTGAAAACAGAGCATCTAAATATCTTGCAGCGTTAACACCTGAAATGTTCTGTGATATTCACCCGAACTTAGCAGGAAGAGAAGGTATTAGAGATGGTGAAATGATGTGGATTCACTCACCACAAGGTACGAAGATTAAAGTAAAAGCAAAATACTCTTACTCTGTATCTGAAGATAGAATTTTCTTACCATTCCACTTTGCTGGTGTAATGGAAGGTGAAGACTTATCTGCTAATTACCCAGAAGGTACTAAACCATATGCAATTGGTGAAAGTGCTAACACAGTAACAAACTACGGTTATGACATCATCACTCAGATTCCTGAGACTAAGGGTGGTTTATGTCGAGTAGAAAGAGCATAGGAGAAGTTAAATGAGTAGCCCAGATTTTTCAAGAATGAAATTTTACTGTGATGAAAACAGATGTATTCATTGTGATGGTTGTTCAGTAGCTTGTGCCGAAGCTCATGAGCTACCAGTAGGGATTAATCGTCGAAAAGTTGTGACGATTAATGAAGGTAAGCAGGGAATGGAGTTCACACTTTCAGTTGCATGTATGCATTGTACTGATGCTCCGTGTGAGCAAGTTTGTCCTGTTGATTGTTTCTATATCAGAGAAGACGGAATCGTTTTACATGATAAAGAGAAATGTATCGGTTGTGCATATTGTTTATATGCTTGTCCATTCGGTGCTCCACAGTTTCCTAAAGATGGTGCTTTTGGAACTAAAGGAGTTATGGATAAATGTACAATGTGTGCCGGTGGTCCAGAAGAGACAAACTCTGCTAAAGAGAGAGAACTGTACGGACAAAATAGAATCGCTGAAGGTAAAGTTCCTGCGTGTGCTGCTATGTGTTCAACAAAAGCACTACTTGTAGGAGATGCTGAAGAGGTTTCTAATATCTTTAGACAAAGGGTAATGTCAGCTGGACATGGGGTACAATCTGCACCTTATGGATGGGACAAAGCATATGGAAAATAAAGCACAGAAAAAAGGTTTTTTTAACGAAAATATGCCATATATTATTGTAGGAGCGCTTTTTGCGCTTCTGACATATTGGTACTTTTGGTTAGCAACAATTGCTGACCTTGCGTATGTGTGGCAATATATTCTAAAAATGTTTACTTTGGACTTTACAGGTCAGCTTATTCCTTATAACGAGCTAACACGGCTTGAGCAAGGATACACATCAATCTTTGGACCGCAATATGAAGCAATTGCCCCTGAGGTTGTTCGAGCATTTGAAGAGCGACAACACCTTTTACCTTGGGTATTTTTAGCTGAGTTTTGTATTTTTACAGTGATGCTAATCATGCAAGGTGGAAGAAAAGGACCTAAGTGTCGAAAAACTTGTGAAATGGTTGAAGTACATTCGCTGTTTCAAAGAGTAGTAGTATTAGGAAATATTCTAATAATGCTTTATCTGTTTCTTACAGGATTTTCAATTACATTTGGAAATATCACGGGTGGAGGAGCTTTAGGTTTCTTTATGCGAGAGACTCACGAAATTGTGGGACTTTTTTGGATTCCAATGTGGTTATTAATTACTGTAATTGCGTTTAAAGATCATAAGCACTTTAAAAGATTGAGCCCTAAATGGGGTAAAATCTTCTTAAAAGGTTTATACACCCATGGACAAAGAATTAACTATTTAGCTTTTGTAGCATTTGGTTTTATTTTATGTTTTAGTGGATTTTGGCTTTGGTTCTTAAGTATGGATATCTTTGCACATGCAGATGCTATTCAATACCGAAGACTAATTCTATTTGGTCACTTCATGGGAAGTGCTATTATTACGTTCTTTGTAGGTGAAACTATCTACTCGTATGTTGTAGCAATTCGAGGTTATCTTCCAGGGCTGATTACTGGAAAATACCCAAAAGAGTACTTAGAAGAGTTTCATCCAGAAGTTCTTGATGGAGTATAAAAGATAAAGATTTTATCCCCTCCTTTGGGGGATAATTTCGTATTTTTGACTTCTTTTATCGTCAGAAGTAAATTCTGACTAAAGAAGCAAACCCTAAAGAAAGCAACGAGTTGCTTTTATAGTATGCATAGAATGTGTATTATTTTTGGGAGATTTAAATATGCAAAGTTTGCATATTAAAAAATATAAATATGCCAAATATGCATATTAGGATAAGAAATGAGTGAAAATAACGAGAAGTATTTAAAGAATATCATCATCGAAAAAGTGTTAGGTGATGAACTTATAGAAAAAGATGATGTAGTAATCGATGAGTCACGTATAAATATCTTTTTAAATGGAGAAAAAACCATCTCCATGATGTGTATTCCAAAAGACCAAGAGGCACATGCTATTGGGTTTTTGATGAGTGAAAATGTTATTTCAAGTGTGGATGACATCACTTCAATGGAAGTAAAAGCTGATGGTTTAGAGGTGTATATTGAAGCCAAAGTGGACGAAGATTCACTTAAAAACCTCTATAAGGAAAAAACCCTTACTTCTGGTTGTGGTGGGGGAGTTACTGGTAATGTTGCAGGCAGTGTTGAAGTACCCTTTAACCAAGTTGCTATGAATGTGAAATCTAGCACCATTTCCAAAGAAGTCAAAATCTTTTATGATGAGAGTGAATTGTATATGTTAACAGGATGTGTACATAAAGCGATGCTCTATATGGAAGATGGTACAACCGTAACGGCTGAAGATATTGGGCGACACAATGCCATAGATAAAGTTATAGGAAAATGTAAATTAGCCAATATTGATACCACAAAGTCCGTACTATTTGTAAGTGGACGTTTAAGTTCTGAAATGGTAGTAAAAGCAGTGATGCATAAGGTTCCTATTGTAGTATCACGAACTGCACCAACCTATTTAGGGGTTAAGACTGCTCATACTCATGGTATCACGCTAATTGGTTTTGCACGAGGGAAAAAGATGAATCTGTATACCCATCAAGGACGTATTGATGTCTAAAAATGAATTAGAATCAAAACTGCCTATTGTTGTAGATATCTTGGATAATACACAAAAAGAGTTGATTCTAACCAACCTTGATAGTGAAGGAAAACTTTCATGTCTTAAGGCATTTAAGGTGGCACGTCTTATTGGCGTAAAACCCATAGAGATGTCTGAGATATGTAAAAGCATTAATGTAAAAATAACCAATTGTGAACTTGGTGTGTTTGGAAAGTTGAAGTTTCATGCCTTTGAAGAAGATATTTATAATAATTTAAAACGAAACTTCACCTACAATAAACAAGTTGAATGCAAAATTCTATGGGATGAAGCACGAACATCGACCTTGCGAAAGGTAGGTTCAACGGTAAAGGCAAGTGATATTGATGTTGTACATTGTCAATTGGGATGTTTTAGAGAAAGGAAAGGTCATGCAAGTAAAAGTTAAGACGTGGATTGAAGATAGTGAAAGTAACCTCATTTTTGGTGGGGGAAAAACTCAAATTTTAGAACTTATTGATCAAACAGGTTCTATTTCTGAAGCCTCAAAAAAAGTAGGAATGAATTATAAAAAAGCATGGTCCCATATAAAAATATTACAAGAATATATTGCAGATGAGCTGGTCATTGTTAATAAAGGACGAAGTTCAGGAGGAACGACACTTACTCCAAAAGCAAAAGAGATAATAGAAAATTATAAAGTGTTACAAGAAGAGATTAGAGATTTTAGTCAAAAACGATTTGAAGAACTTTTTTTAAATGATAAAGAAGTCATACATTGTAAAAAAGATAATAAAGA
>CAZIES010000102.1:0-9308 GCA_964538295.1 uncultured Arcobacter sp.
AAGACCGAAGTCAACGGGTTTACAGCCCGCCCCATTTGCCCGCTTTGGTACCCCTCCTTAATCGCAGGGGAAGCGTCCCCTTGTTCAATAAAGCTTTAAACAACAAGCGGTTTATATATTTTTATTGCATAAATGCAATACGAGAAATAGTGAGAAAATAAGTAAAAAAACGTATAAAAAACAATAAAATTTATGAATAAAAGATCATTTTTCATTGTTGGCAAGCATGCTGTAATGGGAGCATTAAAAAACCCAAGTCGCAAGGTATTGAGAGTTTTTTTAACTGAAGAAAGTAAAAAAAATATTCACAGAGAAAACCAAAAACAAAATCTTCTTAAAGATGTAAAAGTTTATTTTAAAAACAAAAAAGAGTTAGATAAGTATACTGGAAATGAAGATATTCTGCATCAAGGATATGTGGCTGAAATAGAACATTTAGAAGATTTAATAATAAAAGAATTTATTAAAAATAAGACAAATTTAACTTTTGCATGTTTATATGAAGTAACTGATCCAAGAAATATTGGTTCAATAACCAGAAGTGCAGCTTCATTTGATTTAGATGGAATTATAATTAAAGAAAGACACTTTCCAGAAGAAAGTAAATTAATGTATAAATCAGCGAGCGGTTGTATGGAGCATGTAAATATTTTTAAAGTATCAAATATAAATACTACATTAAAATTTTTAAGAGAAAAAAACTTTTGGGTCTATGGATTTGATGCAAAAAGTAAAAAAAATTTTACAGAAATTGAATGGAAAGGAAATAATATCCTTCTTTTTGGTTCTGAAGGTTTTGGTATTAAAAAACACACTGAAAAGTATGCTGACTTTTTAGTTAAAATAGAAATTAATCAAAACATTGAAAGTTTAAATATATCAAATAGTGCAGCTATTGCATTCCATCATATAATGAAAAGGAAAAAATAACTTGATTAGTTTAAAGAAAATTAATAAATATCCATCAAGCCCTTGTAGCTCAGCTGGTAGAGCAATTGATTTGTAATCAATAGGTCCGCGGTTCGAATCCGTGCGGGGGCACCAGTAAAACCTAAACGAATTCAACAAATTTTCCTTTCTAGAAAGTAAGAACATAAGAACAACGAAGAACATACATTGCACGAATGTGGAATTGTTTGTAGTCGATATGTAGTCGATTGGTTTTTAGATACTTAAATCGTTCGGTATCTGTTCTGTTAGTTACTTTCTAATATTAACAATTAAGGTGAAGAATAACAGAAAGGATAAAATGAAACTTACTGACTCATACATTAAAAAACTAAAACACTTGGACAAGGATCAATGGATCTCACATGATGGTGTGACAGGATTAGTATTAGGAGTTTATAAATACCCATCAACATCTAAAACTTTTTTCTACCAATACAGGCCTAAAGGTAAGAACTCAGTTAGAATAAAAATTGGTTCTTATGAAGAGCTTGGTATTCAAAGAGCTGTTAAAAGAGCTCAGAAAATATCTAATGATATATTTGAAGGTAAAGATCCTTATCAAACCAGACAGAAGTTTATTGGTGAAGCAACACTAGGTGAACAGCTGAAGGAATCTTATAAATCTATTCTTACTCCAACAAGATATTCGGCATCAACAATACAAGGGATAAAAAGTATTTTAGGAACTTATGTTTTAAGAAGAACAAACAAACCTGAAATTAGAGCCCTATTCAATCAGCTAGACAATATCCAACATCAAAAATTGTCATCTATTTCTAATAATCAAATAATAAAATTTCATCAAATTATTGGCTCAAGAACACCAAGACAGGCCAATTCATTTGTTGAATATTTGAGAATGCTCTTTAACATTTGGATTGAAAGAGGCATTACTAACAATCAGCCATGTAAGATTAAAAAAAGAGATAAATTTGAAGAGAAAGAATATTTAGATTTTCTTAGACCTGATGAAATCAGAAGAGTTGAAAATGTTATTCTTCAAAAAGATCAAAAGACAGGAAGGTTCTTACAATCTCATTACACTAAAAATAAATTAAGCCTTGTTGCATGTGCCTTGATTGCTTACCAATTATACAGCTCCCGTAGAACAAGATCAGAAGCATCTAAATTAAAATGGGACCAAGTTATATTTGGGGAAGAGCCTATTATTAGATTAGAAAAAACAAAAACATCTAAAAGAAATAATATACTTGAGTTTGCTATGGGTGATGAAGAGTTAGAAGTAATTAGAACTATTCAAAGAGATAGAACTAATAATCCTAAGAGTAAATTTTATTATCCACCTGAAGATAAAAGGTTTGATTATGTTTTTCCTTCAGCAGCATATGATGAAAAAAAGAGAAAGACTCCATATCTTATTGATGTAGATAAGACTTGGAAAAAAGTTTTAGGTCTTGCTGGTATTAAAAGACACTTAAAACATTATGCTCTAAGACACACACATGCTACTCAGCTTTTAAGATCTACAGGTAACTTGAAACTTGTAGCTGATACTCTTGGCATTACAATTAAGCAGGCTAGTAAGTATGCTAAGACAATGCACTCTGATGTGATTGAAGGTAAGAACAAAGCATTTAAAAAAGACTCAGAACCTACAAAGCTAAAAGAGATTATTTAGTTTGTTCCTTGGTCCCCGATGCATTAATATTGATGCATGAGTAAATGGGGTGAACTAATTAAATATATTAATTCTGTAGATGCAAAACCAGCAGCTGTTTTAAAGATGGTTAAAGCTGCTTATGGTAAAAAAGGTCGAGTGTCTCCTACTCGTGTTGCATGGAAGCTGAATGTAATTGTATCTTTAATGAACAGAACAGAAAAAAAGACAGATGCTAAGATCTATGGATTAGTTGCTAAAACAAATAAATCCTACAAACTTGCATATAATATTTTTCACTCAGGTAAGTATTCAGATAAAACAGAGATACAACATTACAATGCATGTAAGAAGTTATGGAATACAAATAAACCTCTAAGGAATAAAATTTCAAAACTTTCTAAACTACAAAGAATGAAATTACAGCGTAACCCTGCAGCTCTTGCAGAATTTTTAAACTAGATACCCAAGACTCTCAGTAGCCCGTATCAGTTAGGTTATAGGAATTATATAATTTATAGAATTTTCTATGAACCTAGAACATAGAAAATATCTAAGACCAAACGAAGTAGAAGAGATCTACGGAATTAAGGTTGGTACTCTTGCTAAACAAAGAAACCAAGGTTTTGGATTACCTTATGTAATTATTGGAAGGAAGCCTAAAAAAAGAAAAGGCGGAATTATTCTTTACGACAAGGAAGCTATTGAAGAGGTTTTAAAAACTAAAGGAGTCGTAGCTTAATGAAACGAATAATTAAAGATCCTACATACAACATTTACAGAAATGATGGCAATGTAGAAACTAGAAAAAATAAATTAACTAAAGATGATCTTAAAAAACTTGCATCTGAAACATCTGAAGAAGAATTTTTATTAGATCTTGGTTCTGTTCTTGAAGAACTTAAAGATTGGAAAAAAGAAAATCCTGACAAAGATGAGATGGATTTCTACAAAGAAAAAGGAATAGCAATAAAAAGGATTCAGCTCGATAGAGGTGGGGTGGTTTCTTTGAGTGATTATTTAAAACAAAAAGAAAAACCAAAAATAAAAAAGATAGATCTTGCTCGTGGTGATTTTGAAAAAAATGTAGCTGATCTAACTGATGCAGACAAATTAGTTATTAAAGAGCTGCTTCGTAAATCAGGTGTGTTGGTTGGGGATTAATCTATGAGTATTGAAAAATTAAATTTTAAAGAGAAAGAAATAGCATCTATGTATTCTATTCCATTAAAGACATTGAGGAATTGTCGTAAGCAGCAGAAATTTGGAAAAGATATTTGTTTCACTGCTCCCAATAGCCACATAGTTTTATACAACAAAGAAAAATTTGAAAAATGGTTTGAGGAAAATAAGCAAACCGCAATATGGACCTTGAACCAAAGAATGCAGGCAGTTGTTCAATCACTTAAAGACAATGGTTGGTGGCCCGATGGTAGAAAAAAGAATTATCCTGAAACTAGAGCTGAGAGTGTACACAAAACATTTACTGCAGATGTAGATCTTCAGGACCAATACCACGAACACTATGGAAGGCCTACTCCAATAGATAAAAAATTAGCTGATGAATTTGAGAAGGACTACAAGAAAAAATGAAACAAATAACCTTCATAGATAAATCTGAACTAACTAAAGCCATGCCTAATATTTCTGATGAGCAGGCAGAATACATAGTCCAAGTAATTCTTTCTCACAAAAAGAACCTTATAAAACATGCACACAAAATCTTAGAAAAATATCAAGAGATCTATGAGTTGAAGGTCAAATTAGGAATCATCAAAGAGGAGCCTAAAGAAGATGGGATTTAAAACAGAAAAAGAATTGGAAGATTATTTAACTGACTCAGGTCAATGGGCCTATAAGAGAAAACAAAGAACACCAGCACAATTAAAAAAATTATCTGAAAGCATGATAACTGAAGCAGATAAAAAACCTTCAGGTGATATTCTTAGAAACCTTCTTATTGAAGAGATGAAAACAAGAGATCTTGACCAAGACGAACTCAGGTACATGATCCGAACTAAACCTAGAACAACATATCCAAAAGCAGCTACAGATGCTCAGGTTAAATATTTAAAAAATAATTTTGATAAGATGAAGGACAACAACAAACCTTTCATTAAAAAACCAAAACCAGCAGCTGTAAATATACCATTACCAAAAATAGATTTTACTCCTATTCCAACTGTTGCAAGTACCATGAGTCCTGAAGATAGAGCCATGGAACAAAGATTTAATCAGATGATGGAACAAGACAGAAAAGAAAAAATTAGAAATCAAAACAGTGGTCTTGCAGGCCTATTAGGAGATGGAAGTAAGTTATATGAATAAATACGAGATTAAATACCTCCTAGAAACTATGACATCTTCTGTAGATAGATTGACAGATTCTTTAGGGAAACAGAGCTATCACATATCTGAATTGTGGACTGAAATTGGTGAGAAGCAGAATGTTATTTCAAATCAAAGGTATGAGATCAAAAGATTAAAAGAAAAGCTGCTGGAGCTGCAGCAACAACATTACAACAACAAGGTAGATGAAGCTAAATTTGAAAAGAGCATCAAAGACATTGTTGGTGAACATACGGATAATTAATTATGGGTGTTACATACGGAAATAAAGCAATCAAAGTTTATACAAAAACAAAACATTTTAAATCAGGAAATACTTACAATGCAAAAATGTATGGGGTGATTGAGGGGCCTGTACACATGATGCTCAAATATTTTCCAAAAGAATTTCAGTTTATAAGACATGAAAGCAAAAGATCATTGAGGGCACTAAAGAAATAATATGATTGATCGGGGTGCAGCAAATAAAAAATTTTCAGCTCATGTTCCATGTAAAGAGTGTGGAAGTAAGGACAATCTAGCTCTTTATGAAGATGGACATGGTTACTGCTTTGGGTGCAAAAAATACTTCACAAAATATGAGATGGAAATTTCACATCAAAAGTATGCTCCTAAACCAAATGGCAAGAGCTTCACTAAGAAGAAACAAATAAATGAAAATAACTACACTTACACGAGAGGAAAAAAGTATGAAGTACCATGGAGTCTTGAGTTTGATGGCACAACAGCTGGACAAAAACGAAAAGAATATAAACTTAAAAAAGGTTACGACACACACTACATCTACACTGACAAGGAAGGCAATACTGCGTTTGTTATTGAAAGACAGTACACTGATGAGTCGAAGCAAGAAAAGAAATTTATATCTCATAGCAAATGGAAAAATAAGATTGATGGTTCAACGCGATGGCAATCCAAACACATGGGATCTACAGGAAGGACCATCTATAATTTGGAAGGACTATCAAAAGCAAGAGAGTCAACAGTTGTAGTTGTTGAAGGTGAGAAAGCAGCTGATGCTTATATTAAACAAAGATTACTTCCATGCACCACTTGGTCTAATGGTGCTCAATCTGTTTTGAAAAATGATTGGAAACCATTACTTGATTTTCAAACAATAGTTTTATTTCCTGATAATGATGACCAAGGTTTTACTGCAATGCATAAGCTGGCAGAGCATCTTGTTAACGATATTCACATAGCAAGATCCAATATTAGATTAGTTACATATCCTGATGGATTTCCTGATAGGTGGGATTTAGCGGATCCTGTGCCTGAAAACATTGACACAGATGGACACAGATTAGCATTTGGGGCTCAACCCTATACTGAGGTCGTACCAAATTATGAAGAAGTATGGGAAAAATTTAAAGCAGCAGATGTTTCAGAAAAAGATAAAAATAAAGCTGATCGACTCTTAGAGCTATCACAAGATATTATTTATATTTCTGAACTTGATGAGATGCTGGACCTGCAGAAAGATATTTTAACTCCGCTTAAATCATTTGACAATAATTATGCTTACCTGAAGGTAGATAAGAAGAAACCATCTACATGGTTGTTGGAACAAGAACCTGAGATCTTCAAAAGAGCTAACTCATTTGAATACAATCCTAAAAGACCTAGAGGTTTAAATGATGTTGCTGGAGTACCTATTGCCAATAGGTATAGAGGACCATCTATAATTGCTAAATCAGGTGATGTAACAATGTGGAAAGATACATTGATAGATCTATTTGATGATGAGAAAGCTGCACATGCTGCTGAACAATATTTTGGTTACTGCTTTCAAAACCAAGGTGAAAAAACTATGTGGTGTCCATTATGGATCTCACTGAAAAAAGGTATAGGAAAAAATTGGATTACTAACCTACTAGGTAAAATTTACGGAATCAGAAACTTTAGACCTAATTTAAAATATAAACATGTGATAGGTAGATTTAATTCTTGGATTATTGGAGCACAATTTGCAGTTATCAATGAAGTATTTTTATCTAAAAATTTTAATAAGAAACAAGAACTATCAGAAGAAATAAAAGATTTAATTACTGAGCCCTTCGCACACATAGAAGAAAAATTTAGAAGAGGTTTTGATTATCCCAACACTTGTAATTTTATTTTAATTTCTAATCACGAAGATTGTATGAACATAGCTGATGATGAAAGAAGATATTATGTAAAAAAATTAACTGACAGAGTTAGAAGAAGAGATTATTGGAAACCGCGATGGGAGTGGTCCGAGAGTGATGGTGCAAGGTTCCTGATGCAGCACCTTAAAGAATTAAAAATAGATGATCCTGATCTGTACAAGGAAAGAGCACCTATAACTGATGACATGATGGAGCTTGCTAGAATGAGTGAACACCCAATATTCAAATGGCTTGACGAACATAGAGCTGCTGAAACAGGACCATTCAAAAGAAATGGATCTAGTGATTACAGAGTCTTTAACTACATGGTAGTTGCTACTGACCTTCATAGAGTTTGTCATGCATTCAAACAAGAAGGTGCATTGGAGGTGGTGATTGATTGGTGCAAGAAGAGATCAACATCATGGGATCCGATCAAACTTGTATCTACCAAACAGATTGTTTGTAATGATGGAACAAGACCTAGAGCTTATTTGTTACCACCTTTAGAACCCAAAACTGCCAATGAATATTGGTTGAAGGAACTAAGATCTAAAGGTCCTTCTGATCTTGGTAAGATCTTCGACATGAAAGGTTCTTACAAAGAAAAATTTTAATGAAACAAAAAGCACTCATAAGCATGTTAATGAAAATGATTGAATATTTGATAGCAGATAATGCAAGATTGAAGCAGCAGCTGCAGCGATATGAGAAGAGAATTAATGTTCAGTTTGGCGGAACTCAGAAGCTCAACGAATTTAAAAAAGTTTGAAATGTTGACAGTGCCCCACCCTTGAAGGTTGCCATCTTATATCTTTTTCTTTTATGCTGAGTTACCTGAGTAGCCTGAGATCCTCCTATTTTTTCTAATTTTTTTTCTACTCAACTTACTCATCACTAGAAAAATAAAAATATACTAAACTTTACCTTAAAAATTGCACTACAATGTAAACTTATGCAAGCGGAGGCTGAAATAAATCGAATAATTACCTGACCAAGAGGCGGTGTTTAGTAGGTTCAAAAAATAATTTTACTCAGCACCCTCAAATTGATTCATAAGAAAAATATATATGTTATAGGTGATGCTATTACAGTTTTTGTAATTTGTGCTGAGCTGGTGAGTGGTTCACCCCGAGCTATTATCAGCTCAGTTAAACCCTGATCCATGGGCCTTGATTCCTATCGCCAGCTTTCCTGAATAATTTTCCACAGTTTACTTGCGTTTTCTTTGTTCACACCTTCACTTTTCTTGTTTTATCTCAATCTGCTATAGTCTAAGCTATAGTATCCTATAAAATCCTATAACCACGATCCCTAAAAGTTTTTTCATATTAAGTTAATGACATGCAATGCCAAATTTTTTAAGCCTCCAATAATTATAAGGCCAAGGTGTTAAAAAACCAACAGTTAACATAATTGGAACTACCCACCAAGTTATCATAGCTCCACCTGTTAAAAAATAATCAGTTAAATTCATTGCAATTTCCATGCTAATCATAGAAATAAAACTCATTCCTAATGCAGTTTTTAAAGCATCCTTAAATTTAAAATTTTGTCTTATCAAAATTATAGTTTCTAAAATAATACTTGTAATTAAGCCATTGATAATTGCTAAAATCATAATGGCTAAAACAGGCCAGGGAATTCCTGTTATTTGAAAATACAATATAGTTCCAAAGTCACCAATTGCACATCCCAATAAACACCAGGCAGTATTCTTTGCACTTCTTTTCCATGTATGATTGCAAGACCAATTAAAATTAACAGTACTTTCCATGTCTCAATTAAGCTTTAGTTGATATTCGTAATTTTCTTCAGACCAAAAAGATTTGATATAAGCTAAAACACTATCAATTTCTTTGTCAGATAGTTTGTCGCCAAAACCAATCATCTTACCTTCGTAATTATTTACTAACTTTGCCAGTCCATATTTTATAATAGCATGAAGTGTTTTGTCATCATGATGCCAAGTGTGCCCAGTTCCATTTAAAGGTGGAGCTTTTCGATGTCCATCTTCATCCACACCTTTCCAATTTTCAGCACCTGACAAATTTACCATATGACAAGAAACACAATTATCTTGATAAACTAATTTTCCTCTCTCTATCATTATTTTAGATTCTGTAGTAATTGGAAAATGATTATGAGCAATGCTACTTCCAGTTAATGATATCAAAAAAATTATTAAAAATATAAATTTCATTTAACATCCGTTTTAAGACATATCTTTGGTTTTCACAACAAACCAAGAACCACGATCC
>CAZIES010000103.1:0-9143 GCA_964538295.1 uncultured Arcobacter sp.
ATCATAAAAATCTTGTTGATTCGAACCCTTATTATATGGTTATGGAAACAATTGCAGCTGAAACGGAAGGTGAAGAGTTTAGACAATGGTGTATGTCATGTCACAATCCAAGTGGATTAACAACAGGCTTATCAAAAACAACACACCTTATGGATGAAAATCTATTGGCAAATACCTTGTTTGATAAAAATGGCAGTACCTTATTAAAAACCTACAAAGAAAAAGGGAATATCCGTTTAGAGGAGGGGGTTTCCTGTGTTGCATGCCACCGTATTAGTGAGGCTAAAAAAGAGGGAAATGCTTCGTATTCTTTAGACTTAACTAATCGGAAAAAATATCCTTTTGAAGAGTCTGAAACTGAGTTAGGTCACTTCTTAAGTGAAAAATTTATTAATGCAAAACCACAGGAGCATAAAAAAAGTTATTCCAATAAACTCTATAAGTCAAGTGCTTATTGTGCCTCGTGTCATGATGAAACATCACCAACAACAGGTAAAAAGATTGTGGCAACTTATGATGAGTGGGAAGCCTCACCTTTTAACAACCCAGAAGACAAAACAAAACATAAAACTTGTATCGATTGCCATATGACGTATTTAGAAGATAATAAGTTTAAGCCACAAGAGGGGTTCTCAACCACTGGTGGTGTTAAAAAGAAAGATGTCAAGGTACATTACTTTTCAGGTTCAAACCATTTTTTATCAGGTCTTAAAAGTAAAGAGCATGAAAATCAAACCATCCAACTGTTAAAAACAGCAGCTGTGCTTGATGTTAGTATGGAAAATGGACAACTTAAAGTTGGCGTTAAAAATGTTGGAGCAGGACATCATCTTCCAACAGGAGTAGCAGATTTTAGGGAGTTATGGTTAGATATTACCGTTAAAGACAAAGAGGGTAGTGTTGTTTTTTCAAGTGGTAAGTTAAAAAAGGATGGAAACTTAGGAAAAGATGCCCGACCTTTCATGAAAGTTTTTGGGGACAAAGATGGTAATGAAGTAGGACTTCTTTTTTGGCGATATGAAAAACTTTTGAGTGATACGCGAATTAAAGCAGGGGAAAGAAGAGTTGAAGTGTATAATATTGGAGATACAAAAAGCTTTTCTTTAGAAGTAACCGTAAAATTAAATTTTAGAATTTATCCTCAGTGGGTAACAAGTATGGTTCAAAAAGTCTATCCTGTTTTACCAAATCCTCCTGTTATTGAACTAGAAAAAGTTATTAAGGTATTTAATTTACGTAATTAAATATATTCTCTTATTTATTGTTTCTCTTGTTTAGAAGTTTTTAAAACTTTAATAAACAAGGGAACACCCCATCCAAAAAGAGGAAAGATAAACCACAAGTATTCTGGTGTTGTGATGATATTAATGCTAAAGAGCATAAAGTTAATGATTAAAAATGATTGTATTTTGTTATCACTAAGAAGTGAATTTTTTTCTATAGATTGTTCTTTAAAAGGTTCTTCAATAATTGATTTCATTTCGTTGACATCTAAATCAAAAATAGTGCAAAGCGCATTGATTGATTCAATACTAGCTTTTTGTTCTTTTTCAATGCGTTGGATGGTACGTAAACTCAAACCTGATAAGTCTGCAAGTTTTTCTTGCGATAATCCTTTTTCTAAACGCAATGTTTTTAAGTTCATATGTATCCTTAAGTTTTTGTTACTCTATCCTATTTTTAGGTATGTCGGTGACGACATTTTTATGACAAAGGTAGTTATTTAAAGGATTGGGCAAGATTTCCTATGATTAAAGACCAACCATCAATAATGATAAAGAAAATGATTTTAATAGGTAAGGAAATCATTACAGGTGGAAGCATCATCATCCCTAAACTCATGAGAATTGAAGCAACAATAATATCAATTACTAAAAAAGGTAAGAAGATGAGAAAACCAATCTCAAAGGCAGTTCTTAATTCACTTACAATAAAAGATGGCATGAGTAAAGTTAAGGGTATATCATCAATATTTTTTGGATTCTCTTCATTTTTGATTCGGTAAAAAAGAGCAATGTCTGATTCTCGGGTATTTTTTATCATAAACTCTTTAAAGGGTTTTACCCCTGTTTCAAAGGCAACTTGATAAGATATTTTCTCGTCCATATAAGGAACAACCGCATCATTCCAAGCTCGTTTACCATAAGGTTCCATAATAAAGATAGTTAAAATAAGCGCTAAAGAGATAACAATTTGGTTTGGGGGAGCTTGTTGCAGACCCATTGCTTGACGTAAAAGTGAGAAAACAATGATAAGTCGTGTAAAACTAGTTACCATCAACAGTAGCGTTGGAGCTAGTGCCATGAGTAACAAGATAATCATAATATTGATGGTTTTTACAAATTGTGCTGGTTCTTCAATAGCTGCAATGGAAAGATTAATTACAGGAGCATCATCTGCTGCAATAAGTGAGATTGAAAAGATAAAAAGAAGTAGTAGATATCTCAAATAAAATCCTATAAAAAATTAATTGGTATGATACCTAAAACTATTTAAAAGATAGGTTTTATAGCTGTTTACAAATGGCGTAAATAATTAACAAATTTTTTCAAAGTATCCATATTAAGTAAGCATTAAATATAAACTTATATAATAAATTGACTACACATTTAGGGACTTTTATGATTTCAAGATTTTTGTTACTGTTAATAATAGTATCTTTTTCTTATGGGGATAAATTAACAGATATTAAGGTAATAGATAGAATAAATATCGGGGTGAAATATGATTTTAAACCTTTTGGTTTTCTTGATAAAAGAGGACGTTTAGTAGGATTTGATATTGATTTAGCACGTTTTATTGCAAGTAAGTTAGGGGTGGCACCAACCTTTAAGCAAGTGACCTCGAGTTCACGAATTCCTAGACTTTTATCTGAAGATATAGATATTATCGTAGCATCCATGACGCATAAAATCTCTCGTGATAAAGAGATTGATTTTTCAATTTCATATTTTTTTGATGGACAGTCTATTTTAGTACGACAAGATGAAGTAAGTACAACAGCAAAAGAGTTTGCAAATCGAAAAGTTGGTGCCATAAAAGGTGCAACTGCAGGTCCAAACTTTAAAAAACTTGTTCCAAAGTCGCGAATGGTCTATTTTAGTGAATATCCACAAGCTTTAAGAGCATTAAAACGTGGTAATATTGAAGCAATTACAACTGATTTTACGTGGTGTAATGTTCAAGCCAATGATTCTAAAGAAACTTTAAAGGTGATAGGAGAGTTACTCTCTTTTGAACCTTATGGGATTGGTGTTCCTGAAAATGAATCAAAATTAAGAGATGCTATTAATTTTGCATTGATTGAGTTAGTTAAAGAGGGTGTTTATTCTGAGCTTTATGAAAAGTGGTTTGGTGAAAAGCCAAAACGATTTCCATCATTATGGCCTAAATAAGTATAAACTTTTTTAATAAAAAAGTTTTATTGCATAGGATAACCTAATTCTACCATTTTGTTGTAAATTTTACTAATCATTCCACCTGCTGCACTACCCCCATGTCCTCCATGTTCAACAATTACGGTGATAACATAACGTGGATTTTTAAAGGGTGCATAAGTTGTTAACCAAGCATGAGAACGATGATAATACTCTAATTCACTCTCTTTCATTCTTTTTTTCTCTGATTGAGGAATAGAGACAACTTGTGCAGTTCCGGTTTTTGCTCCCATTTTAACTTTTGAACTTCGTACATGCCAATAGGCAGTTCCATCTTTATGGTTGGCTACATCGTACATACCTTTTTGAATCATTTTTAAATGATTTTCATCATACTCAACACTTTTTGGATCTTCATAATTAGCTTCAAATAGATGGGGTTTAGGAAGTTTTCCCGTTGCTAAAAAAGCCGTATAACGTGCAACTTGTATTGGTGTAACTAATACATTTCCTTGTCCAATTGATGAAATAAGGGTTTCTCCCATATACCAAGCTTGTTTATGTTTTCTTCTTTTCCAAGCTTTATTAGGATTGATGCCGATAAACTCTCCAATTTGATCAATGCCTGTTTTTTGCCCAAAGCCATATTTTTCCATGGTTTCATAGATATTATCAATACCTACTTTCATGCTGGCTTTATAAAAGAAGTCATCACAACTTTCACGAATGGCTTTTCTAAAATTTACTTTTCCATGACCATCCTCTTTCCAACATCTAAAGTTTCTATTTCCTAAGGGAAAACTTCCTGTATCATAAACTTGAAAGTCTTTACTAATCCCATGCTCTAAAAGCCCCATGGCTACACCCATTTTCCAAACAGAACCTGGTGGATATTGTCCTTTGATAATTTTATTATTAAAAGGGTGATTAAAATCATTTCGTATTTTATCCCACTCTTTTTGAGATATTCCTCCCACAAAAATATTATAATTAAGTTCTGGAAAGGATGCAGCACTTAAGACTTCTCCGTTGACAGCATCCATAACAATGACTACACCACCTTTTTCTTTAAAGATACTTTGAATGTATTGTTGTAGACGAATATCAATTGTTGTTGTAATATTGTTATCAATAGAGGGTTCTTTTTCATCTAAAATTTCTACTTCTTTATTGAGTGCATTTACTTTTACATCTTTGTACCCTAGTTGCCCTTGTAGTTTGGCATTGTAGTATTTTTCAAGACCATTTCTTCCAATAATACCACTATATTTAGAAAGAGGATTTTTTTCGATGTCTTTTCGTGAAGCTTTCCCTACGTAGCCAATAATATGTGAAGCTACTTTTTCAAAAGGGTAGTGCCGTTTAACTGCGGATTCAATTTTAAGATTTGGCATATCATTAAAAAGAGTATATTTATTAAAAAAATCATCATAAGCAATATAATCAATAAGCTTTACATAGTCATGTTTATAGGGAGAATCAAGTTTTTTATATTTTTTAAGAAGTTTTTCTTTTTCAAATTTTGGAAAGTGAAGAACAATGGTATCTAAGGTTTCATCTAAGAGATGCTTGTTTCTGTATGAGCGTAAGTGAGGACGTATGTTAATCGAAAACCCTAAGTTATTAATGGCTAGTGCAATACCATTTCTATCTTCAATAATACCTCGAGAAGGAACTTTATAAACACGCTTAATGTAATTTTGTTTAGAAAGCTCTTCGTAGTAAGTGTTTGACTTAATACTTAAAAAGTAAACGCGAGCAAGAAGCGTAAAGGTAACAATACCTATGAAAATCATAATTAAATTTAGACGTCTCATATAAAAAATCCAAAAATTATAAAATCAATAAAAAGATTAAAAAGTAACATTCCTACAAGTGCAAAACTACTTTGAACGGTAAGTGCCCAAATAAGACCAATACCAATATAAAAACAGATGATATAAACGTAACTATTTAAATCTCGAAGAGAAATAACCCTTTTAATATAAGGAACAATAAAGGTATAAATAAATGTGGCTAAAAGTATGAGTGAAAAAGGTTTAAACCCATTATTGAGCTCAACAAATAAAAAGGCAATCAAAATAAAACTAAGTGAATAATAGGCTTTTTGTTTTAAACAACGCATAAAGGCCAAAAATAGAATGCCTGCAAGCATAATAGAAAAAAAATAGATAGATGAAATGGTCGTAATAATTGCTGTAATAATGAGTAAAAGAAAAATAAAATAGTGATTGTCTAACAGGTCTACTTTTTGCATTTAGCTCTCTTGAGTTTTTATGGGATTATAAAATAAGTTTACTTAAGGGTGTGTAATCATAAATAAAGTGCCTTTTTTAGGCTTCTAAACCACTTCTTCTTTGTTCACGCTCTTTTTGACTTTTACGTTTATTGGACATCTCATAAATAAATGAGAAGATTTCAGCAACTGCTTTGTACATCTCCGTTGGAATTTCTCTATCCACATCAATTTTTGACAGAAGTTCAACTAAATCTTCATCTTTTTTAATGGGTAAGTCATTAGCTTCTGCAATTTTTATAATATTTTTAGCGGTTTCACCTTGTCCCTTTGCTACGACCTTCGGAGCCGAGTCTTTATCCATATCATATTTGAGTGCGGCGGCTTTTTTTATTGGTTCTTTCATTTTAGACCTTAATATCCACACCAAAGTTTATATCGCTAACGGTGTTGTTTTGAGCATAAATATTACTTGGTTGTTCTGTCACTTCTTTTTCCTCTTTTAAATCAAGGATTTTTATATTTCGTGGAATAATATCAATACTATTAAGACCTCGTTTTAAACTACCAATATTGTCTCGTATCATCTCTTTTGCATGATCTGTACTTGAAAAAATCGTGATATCTAAACTATTTTTATCATAAAGGCTCAGTAGTAGGTCAGTGTTTCCTAATTCTTTAAGGGTTAAGTGGATTTCACAGAAATAGCGTTCTTCATCACTTTTTTTCATGGAGATTGAGCCTTCTTCTAACATGTCCCACAGAAAAGGGATATAAACAAAGTTTGAAGAGGAGGTGGCTGAAAGGAGCTGATAGTAGTCAATCTGTCCTAAAAGTCTATCGATTTGTTTACTCGCTTCTGTAAATTTAGTGTTTCCTGAAAGCTCTTCTTGGGCTTGAAGAAGAAGTGATTTCATATCTGTTTGTAAAAAATCATTACTATTTTGTGTTGCATTGGGTATATTTTGTAATTGATTTATTGTTGAAGATAAAAATGTCTCTAGTTTAGCAACATTTTTAAACATTTCAAATTGTTGGGGTGCTTGTGTTGGATTGGCTTGGGCTATAGCACTTTTAAGTGAAACTAACAATGAACTGATATTATTTGAAAAATTGCTTGTAAAGGAACCACTATCTTTACCTAAGATTGTATTGGGGGATGATAATAGTTGTTGTAACGGTGTTGGTATATCGATTTTAGAAAAGAGATTGGTTAAGTTTAACACTTTATCGATGAGTTGATTAAGAGCCTTGGTATCTACATTTTTTAAATCATTTAGTTGATTTTGTAAGGTGGTCAAATTTTGTTTTAGTTGACTTATCGCCTCTTCAATTTTTGTTGGAGAAATTTTATTTTGTAAAATATTACTTTCGAGTTTAGTGATATTTTCCAAAGAACCTTTAAGTTGGTTGACACTTTCATTGATTGCAGGTTGTTGTGTTGCTATATTTTTAAGTTGTGAAGATTCAATGAGGTTAGATACAAGTGCCTTTGGTTCCATCATAGTTGGGTTCTTATCAAAAAGATTGGGAGTTTGTAAAAGGTTATCAATATTTTTAATAATTGGGGTTAAATTGGGATTTCTTGTTGCTAAAAGCTCTGCTTTTAGATTTGTTAAAAGTGTTTTGGCATTTTGATTGATACTGCTTTGTTCGAGTTTAAGGTTTGTTTGCTGTGTTTTTGTCTCTTGTGCCGTTTGTTGTAGATTATTGGCTTCAGTTTTTAAGTTAGGTGCATTTTGTACCTTTGATTCTACGAGTTTTGCTTTGTCATTAAGTGTTTCAAGCTGTTGGGTTAAACTAACAATTTTTGTGGCATTGGGTGCTTGTGTGTTATTGCTTATATTTTTTAGTAGCGTTAAGGCAGATTTTATATCACTATTAAGTTGTATTGGATTAGATGCTGTTTGGGTATTTTGTGTACCTGTTGTTTGGTTAAGTATTTTATCAATAACTGTGTTAAGCTGTTTTGCTTGTGGAGAACTATCATTTTTTATAAGTTCTTTAATTTGAGTTAAAATGGAGTTGAGTTGTTGCAGTGTAGGATTTGTAGCACCCCCTTTTGCTAGTTTTGATTCTAAAAAAATCCCACTTTTTTGAATTAACTCTTTGAGATTACTCTCATCAACATCTTTTATATTGACTAAAAAAGATTGCAAGGTTGCTTTTAAGTTACTAAATTTTGCATCATTTGGAAGATTATTAATCAATGTATTAAGTTGCTGAGGAAAGCTACCCATATTTTTAAATACTGTTGAGTTTTTAAGAATATTTAAAACAGTTTCATTAGATTGGGTCTTCCCTTTGATATTATCAACAAGATTTTTTAGAATATCTTGAACATTGGTTCCTTTATTATTAGAGAGGGATTTTATATCAGCTTCTTTTAAAGCCTCTTTTAAAGCTGGGCTATCTTTGGGTAATAGTATATTCAATAGCGTATTATTTGAAACAATCATAAAGATAGTATATCATAAAGAGTAATAATTTATAAATACTAGGTAAATCTTAAGTTTTAATATCTATAGTATTAAGCCAATTATGGGAATCATTGGATATAATTTTTGAAAAAATATAAGGGGTAAATTTATGGACTCAATTACTATTTGGCATAATCCTCGATGTTCAAAATCACGTGCAGCTTTAGAAGCACTTGAAGCAAAAAATGTTGACTTAACGGTAGTAAAATATTTAGAAACAACTCCAAATAAAGAAGATATAACCGAAGTCCTTCAAATGTTAGGAATATCTGCAAGGGATTTAATGCGAACGAAAGAAGATATTTATAAAGAGTTAGCCTTAAAAGATGTTACTGAGGAAAATTCTCTTATTGAGGCAATGGTTGCCAATCCAAAGCTTATTGAGCGACCTATTATTATTAAAGACGGTAGTGCTGTTATTGCACGTCCTTTAGAAAATATAGATAAACTATTCGTTTAATGCACGAAAAACAACTACGAATTCGCTATATTAGGGTTTTAGAAAAGTTTTTTACTCGTACAGTCTCTTTATTAAAGTTAGAAAACTTTGATCATGAACTTTTTAAAGAACGTACGTTAAAAAACTATGAAGATATGCAACGTACTAAAGCAATGGATTTACACTCTAATTACTTAACTGATTTAAAACGGTTTGTGGATTTAACACTAAGTTATGTTAATAATCATTCTGAAAGCTTTGAAAATGAACGAAATACGCTTCTTAAAGAGGCAAATTTACTTCAAAAAGAGAAGAAAAAGAACAGCTACAAAAAAGATAAACATAAAAGCAAAAAATTCGATGATGGGTACTAATAGGTAATTTATGGAAGAAGAGAAAAGCTATAAGTTATCAGGTGTTATTAAACGGATTCTCTTTCAAAACAGTGAAACAGGGTATTGTATTGCCGTTTTAGAGAACAATCAAAAAATTTGCGGTTCTTATTTTGATACAGATATTGATAAAATGGTGGGTGAAGAGATTGTTTTAACAGGAAATTGGATAACCCATAAAAAGTATGGGGTTCAGTTTGCCTTTGAAACCTTAGAACT
>CAZIES010000104.1:0-9096 GCA_964538295.1 uncultured Arcobacter sp.
TTTTGATGACATTTGACTCTTTTATACTGGGAGTTTATAGCTAAAAAAATTTTATTCTTATTACTATGATTTTCTATTTTTTTAAAATTTACAGCTAGAGAGATTATATGTTATAGTTTAAAAAGATTAAGTAACGAACAAAATTTCTACGCTAACGCAGAAATTTTGACAAAGTAGTTATTATAAAACTACTTTTTATTCGTTCATCGATGCAAAAAACTCCTCATTATCTTTTGTTTTTTGCATTTTTGAGTATAAAAATTTAAGTGCTTCAACTTCATCCATAGAAGCAATAGCATTTCGTAAAATCCATGTTTTTTGTAAAATATCTGGCGTAAGAAGTAACTCTTCTTTTCGTGTACCTGATTTGATAATATCTACAGCTGGATAAACGCGTTTATTTGAGGCATCACGACTAAGAACAACTTCACTATTTCCTGTTCCTTTGAACTCTTCAAAAATAACTTCATCCATTTTTGAACCTGTCTCAATTAGTGCTGTTGAAATAATGGTTAAACTTCCACCCTCTTCTATATTTCGTGCTGCACCAAAGAATCGTTTTGGTTTATGTAACGCATTGGCATCAACCCCACCAGAAAGTACTTTTCCAGAACTTGGTGTTACAGTATTGTATGCTCGCGCTAATCTTGTAATTGAATCAAGTAAAATAACTACATCTTTACCCATTTCAACCATACGTTTTGCTTTCTCAATAACAATTTCAGCAACTCGAACATGATTTTGTGCTGGTAAATCAAAAGTAGAAGAGTAAACTTCACCTTTAACACTTCGTTGCATATCCGTTACCTCTTCAGGTCGCTCATCAATTAATAGTACCATTAAAAGTGCTTCAGGATGATTTCGTGTGATACCATGTGCTAACTCTTTTAAAAGCTCCGTTTTACCTGTTTTTGGAGGGGCAACAATCAGTCCTCTTTGTCCTTTACCCATAGGAGAGAAAAGGTCAAGAATTCGTCCTGTCATTTTTGCACTATCATATTCAAACTTAAATCGATCTGTTGAATAAAGTGGTGTTAAGTTATCAAAAAGTGGTCGGTTCTTTGACTCATGAATTGGTAAATAATTAATTGCTTCTATTTTTAAAAGTGCATAATATTTTTCACTCTCTTTATTTGGAGGTCGAACTTGTCCTGTAACAATATCCCCAGTTCTTAATGCAAATTTACGAATTTGTGTTGCACTTACATACGAATCATTTGATGTGTCAGAAAAATTTCCATCAATAGCTCGTAAAAATCCAAAGCCACCATCTTTAATCTCTAAAATACCAGTGAAAAGAATAAATCCACCCGCATTGATTTGTGATTTAAGAATTGAAAACATTAACTCTTGACGTTTAAGTTCTTGTGGGTTTTCAACCTGTAACTCTTTAGCTATTTTAAGAAGTTCCTCTAATGGATATTCTCGTAGTTTTTCAATAGTATGCCCTTCTACAGGAACATGGGTTCTGGATTTTCTGCCATTACCATTACTACTATTTTTTGGTTTTGATTTTGATTGAGTTTTAGACTCTTCCATAAGTATTTTTACCCTTTGTGGATTTACAAATTGTTGTAGTTTTTAGAAGTTTATTTATTAATTTGTAGTTTTAAGATATGTAATTGTAGTCTTTATTTCTTAAATTGTCAAATTTGTTCTAATCTTCTTTTACGCTAACGTTTCTCTTCCTTCTTTACCTCAGAAGATTCCTCTTTCTGTTCCCCTTGATTTTCATCAGTTATTTCTGTTTTTTCTTGATTTGGTGCAGAACTCTCTTGTTGTGACTCTTTTGTTTTATCTGATTCATAAGAAGCAATCACATCTTTTAAGTCATCAATTTTTTTTCTGTACTCATCAATATAACCTTGAAAAGTAACCACACTCTCTTGCGCTTTTTCAACTTTTACTTTATAGCTGTCATTTGATTTTTTAAGAGTCTCGACACTATTAATTAATTCTATTCGTTCTGCTGATAATGTTTTAATTGTTGTTTTACTTTTTGTATTAAATGTATCCATTGCCAATTTCTTTGCTTTAAGTTCATCTTCTAATGAACGAATCGTAGCAATATCTTGTTTATGAACCATACGTAGACGTCTAAGTTGTTCTTCTAAGTTCTTAATATATTCTGTATACTTTTGCATTAACTCCTT
This sequence comes from uncultured Arcobacter sp., assembly GCA_964538295.1. Taxonomy (GTDB): domain Bacteria; phylum Campylobacterota; class Campylobacteria; order Campylobacterales; family Arcobacteraceae; genus Arcobacter_A. The sequence continues at coordinate 2,154 of CAZIES010000104.1, forward strand.
TTCAACATCTTTTTTAATTTTTAAATCATAATGAGCTAATTCCCTTGACTGTCTTGCTTTTTCACTTTTATAGATAACTAACTGCTTTTTTAAATGTTGCTTAATATGTTCATCTTCAGTCACTAAATAGTGTATTGCCATATAGCCATCTCTATCTCCTTTACTATTTAAAGTAGGAAATACCGTAGCATTAGCATAATAGACATGTCCATTTTTATCAATATTTCTAAAAACACCATGCCAAGTTTCATTGGATTCTATACTCTGCCATAATCGTCCATAAAAGCTTTTTGCTACATCAGGATGTCGTACTATATTATGAGATTTACCAATTAGTTCTTCTTTTGTATATCCACAAGCATCACAAAAGTTTTGATTAACGTAAGTAATTATACCTTCTAAATTTGTACGTGAAATAATAGTATGATCTTCAACCAATGCGTTATAATCAATCGTTGATTCACTTTCCATGCTTTACCTTCTACAATTATATATAACATTATAATAATAAATTGTCATCAAAAGGTATCAAAATCTAAAAAATGTACATAAAAAAAGGGTGCCAAGAAACCTTGACACCCTTTTTTAAAATCAGTATAAGAAAATTCTTATAAATCACCCTCATGTTTACCTAAATACTCTGCAACACCTTCAGTTGATGCTTTCATACCTTCATCACCTTTATTCCATCCTGCTGGACAAACTTCACCGTGCTCATTTGTAAATAACATAGTATCAACCATTCTAATCATCTCATCAATGTTTCTTCCTAATGGTAAGTCATTGATTACTGCATGTCTAACAGTTCCATCTTTATCAATTAAGAAAGACCCTCTTAATGCTACAGCATCTCCAAATAATACGTCGTAATCTCTAGAGATTTGTTTACTTAAGTCAGCAACTAGTGGGTATTTAATTCTTCCAATACCACCATTGTTAACATCTGTTTCTCTCCATGCAAAGTGAGAAAATTGTGAGTCAACTGATACACCAATTACATTGATTCCTCTTGATTCGAACTCTTCAATTCTTTTAGAAAATGCAATAATTTCTGATGGACAAACAAATGTAAAATCTAATGGATAGAAAAATAGTACCGTACCATTTTCACCAAAGTTTTCATATAAATTAAAATCTTCTACAATTTGACCGTCTGCAAGCACTGTAGTTGCTGTAAAATCTGGAGCTTTTTTTGTTACTAACATGTAATTTCCTTTTGTGTTTATAATTAAGTGGTGAAATTATATAATAATTTTCTAAAAAAAAACATTCCTTTCAAGGTTAATTTTAAAATTAAGAGAAATTTTATTTTAGGATAATTTTTTTCCATAAGGCAAAAATTCTATGTCAAAAAACTACCTATTTACAAGTGAAAGTGTCACCGAAGGACACCCTGATAAAATGGCTGATCAAATCAGTGATGCAATACTCGATTATATTATTCAAAAAGATACACAAGCTCGTGTTGCTTGTGAAACTCTACTTAGTAACGGACTATGTATGATAGCAGGAGAACTTAAAACCAATGCCTATGCACCTATGCAAGATATCGCAAGAGAAGTTGTACGCCAAATTGGCTATACCGATGCTTCTTATGGTTTTGATTATCGAAGTGCCGGTGTACTTAATGGTATTGGAGAACAAAGCCCAGATATCAACCAAGGGGTTGATAAAAAAAGTGGTGAAATAGGTGCGGGTGACCAAGGTATTATGTTTGGATTTGCTTGTAATGAAACCAAAGAGCTTATGCCTTTAGCTATCTCCTTAGCTCACAAAATCACTGCAAAATTAGCAGAAGTTAGAAAGAGTGGCTCCTTGCCCTATTTACGTCCTGATGGAAAAGCTCAAGTAACAATCGAATATGAAAATAATTTACCAAAACGAGTACATACAGTTGTAGTATCAACCCAGCACTCTCCTTCTATTTCACAAAAAATTCTTTACGAGGATGTTATTGAAGATGTTATCAAAGCAGTTATTCCAAGAGAACTTTTAGATGAACAAACTATTTTCCATATCAATCCAACCGGACGTTTTGTCATTGGTGGACCCCAAGGTGACGCTGGACTTACAGGACGAAAAATTATTGTAGATACTTACGGAGGAGCTTGTCCTCACGGAGGAGGAGCCTTTTCAGGCAAAGACCCAACAAAAGTTGATAGAAGTGCTGCATATGCTGCACGTTATGTAGCAAAAAATTTAGTTGCAGCAAAAATTGCTAATAAAATCACCATCCAATTAGCCTATGCTATTGGTGTAGCTAAACCAGTATCTATTATGGTCGATACTCACGGAACATCAACTTACAGTGACGAAGAGATTGAAGCATGTATTGAAGCACTTTTTGATTTAACACCTGCAGGGATTATTGCTTCACTTGATTTATTGCAACCAATCTACAAAAAAACAGCAGCTTATGGACACTTTGGTCGAGAGGAAGAAGGCTTTAACTGGGAGAAAACTGATAAGATTCAGGACATCAAAAACTATTTAAAATAAGAATCATTCTATTTTAAAGTTAGATTTATTTTTAGTGTGTTAAAGTTTTTGAAATTTTAAGGAGACAAAATATGGCAGTATTAATTACAGATACATGTATTAGCTGTGACGCTTGTTTAGATGAGTGTCCAACAGAATCAATCGTTGATAACGATGAGAACCCAACAGGTGAAGATATTTATTATGTAGACCCTGAAACATGTACAGAGTGTGTTGGTGATAATGATGAGCCAGCATGTGCTGAAGCATGTCCAACTGAAGGTTGTATCGTATGGGATAACCCAACAACTGAAGGTGCAGTTCACGGTGAACCTTGTATAGAAGAGTAATCTTCATTTTGGGAAGAAATCAAAGGTAAACAGTTTAGACTGTTTGCCTTTTTTTTTGCCCCTTTTTTCTTAACTTTAATCTTTTCTTAGAAGTACAAATTATTAATTCTGATTTTTTATTATTATTTAAATAAATAGAGATAAAAACGCTAAAAAAACTTAAAGATAAATTTATATTTAGTGTGTTAAAGTTTGGTAACTTTAAATAAGGAGTAAATATGGCAGTATTAATTACAGATACATGTATTAGCTGTGACGCTTGTTTAGATGAGTGTCCAACAGAATCAATCGTTGATAACGATGAGAACCCAACAGGTGAAGATATTTATTATGTAGACCCTGAAACATGTACAGAGTGTGTTGGTGATAATGATGAGCCAGCATGTGCTGAAGCATGTCCAACTGAAGGTTGTATCGTATGGGATAACCCAACAACTGAAGGTGCAGTTCACGGTGAACCTTGTATAGAAGAGTAATCTTTTAGCTAAACTTCACACAAAAACACACACAATTTTACAAAAAAAAGGCAGGTAGTTTTTAACTACTTGCCTTTTTTTTATTTTTTAGGTATAATCCGCGGCTAAAATTTATATTAGGAAAAAATAACATGGAACAAACGTTATCAATCATCAAACCTGACGCAGTTGCTAAAAATGTAGTAGGTAAAATCTTAGACAGATTTGAGTCTGCTGGATTAAAAATTGCTGCAACTAAAAAACTTCAATTAAGCCAAGCTGACGCTGAAGCTTTCTATGCAGTACACGCTGAAAGACCATTTTTCGGTGAATTAGTAGAATTCATGATTTCTGGACCAGTTGTAGTATCTGTACTAGAAGGTGAAGATGCAATGGCTAAAAACAGAGATTTAATGGGTGCAACTAACCCAAAAGAAGCAGCAGCTGGAACAATTAGAGCTGATTTCGCTGAATCAATTGACGCAAATGCAGTACACGGTTCAGATTCATTAGAGAATGCAGCTAATGAAATTAAATTTTTCTTTTCAGACAGAGAAATTTGCTAAGACGATAAATCTATGAAAATAGAGTTTAGAAAGGTTCCCTTTACAGCAAAAGATTTTACAACATCGCTTGCTTCAGTAAAATTAGAGGGGACTTTCTGTAAAATATCACCACTTTTAATCAAGGTTGACGCTGAAATTTCAGGAGAAACAACCACAGATTGCTGTAGATGTGGTGAAGAAGAGCACATCACCATTGAGGAAAAATTAGATTTTTTACTCAGTGATGGTATATTCAACGATACTGATTGTGAAGATTTAGTAATAGAAGTTGAAAACCATATTATTGATTTTGATGAAATTATTGAGAGTGAATTATCCTCATTAAAGAGTGATTACCATATCTGTCAAGAGTGTTTACAAAATAATGATAGTATAAACAAAGAATTTTAAGGAGATAAATTATGGCAGTACCTAAGAGACGAGTATCTCATACTAGAGCAGCTAAAAGAAGAACTCACTATAAAATCACACTAAAAAGACCTGTGAAAGATAGTGACGGAACTTGGAAGATGCCTCATACGGTTAACCCAAATACTGGTGAATACAAAAGCTAATGTTAAAAATAGCAATTGATGCAATGGGTGGGGACTTTGGTCCCGAACCTATTGTTGATGGACTCATCGCAGCATTACGAAACAATAACAGTTTCACCGCAATTGCTGTTGGAAACGAAGACGAACTACGAAAACTTATACCTGAACACTTTTTAAAACGAATCGAAATTTTACATACAGATGATGTTATCTCAATGCACGATAGTGCAACTGACGCGTTAAAAAGAAAAGAGAGTACTATTTATAAAGCCATAGAACTTGTACGTAATGGAGATGCCGATGCAGTTGTTTCTGCAGGTCATTCTGGTGCTTCTATGTCACTTGCAACCTTACGGATTGGAAGGATTAAAGGTATTACTCGACCGGCTATTGCAACACTTATGCCAACCAGTGAAAACCAAAATACATTGGTACTTGATGTGGGAGCAAATGTTGATTGTGATGCAAAAAATCTTTTTGAATTTGCAGTTATGGGACAAGTTTACGCAGAAGACGTTCTTAAACTTGATGAACCAATTATTGGATTATTAAGTAATGGCGAAGAAGAAAGTAAAGGTAATGAAGTTACAAAAGAGGCTCATGGACTCATTGCAAAACTTGATGGTTATGCAGGAAACATTGAAGGTAGTGATATTTTTAATGGTTCAGTTGATGTGGTTGTTTGTGATGGATTTATTGGTAATATTTTATTAAAAACTGCTGAAGGTGTCGCAGATACCATTGGTAAAATTTTAAAGAAAAATTTAAAAAGATCTCTAATCTCAATTGCAGGTGCAGTACTAATGAGAAAAGTATTTAAAAGCTTAAAAGTACGTGTTGATTACGCAGAGTATGGAGGAGCGCCGCTACTTGGTGTAAAAGCTCCTGTTATTATTGCTCATGGTAAATCAAACGCCAAAGCCGTTAAAAATGCAATTTTTCAAGCAATTACAGCTGCAAGTTCAAACTTAAATGATGATATAGAGCAACGAATAAATAAATATAAATAATTATTAAGGAAGCTTAGATGACTTATGCAGCTTTTAGATCAATTGGGGCTTATATCCCACCAAAAATAATGACCAATGCAGATTTCGAAAAAATTATAGATACTTCTGATGAATGGATTACTAAACGAACAGGAATCAAAGAGAGAAGAATCGCAGAAGAGAACGAAGCATCGTCAGATTTAGGAGCAAAAGCTGCCGAGCAAGCCATTGAAAGAGCAGGACTAAAAAAAGAAGAGATTGATATGGTCATTTGTGCAACCGTAACACCTGACTATTTATGTATGCCCTCAACAGCATGTTTAATCGCTTCAAAACTAGACTTACCTCCTGTTCAAGCTTTTGATATTAGTGCTGCATGTACAGGTTTTGTATATGCTGTATCAGTAGCAAAAGCGTTCATTGAATCAGGAATGAAAAAGAATGTTCTTATTGTGGGAGCAGAAAAATATACTTCAATTTTAGATTATACTGATCGAGGAACGTGTTTTATCTTTGGAGATGGAGCAGGAGCAGCAATTATCTCTGCAACAGACAATAAAGAAGAAGCAATCGTTGATGTAAGCTGTTCAAGTGATGGAAACTACGATGAACTGATCAAAACTCCAGGTGGAGGAAGTAAACATCCATGTAGCCAAGAAGTACTTGACCAAAAAATGGCATGTATCAGAATGAAAGGTAATGAAGTATTTAAACTTGCAGTTAAAACATTAACAGCAGATGTTGAAGTGATGATGGAAAAACATAACATCACAAATGAAGATATTAACCATTTTATTCCACATCAAGCAAACTACAGAATTATTTCAGCTGTTGGTAAAGCGTTAGGTTTAAATGATGATCAAACGGTTGTAACAGTAGATAAATATGGAAACACTTCAGCCGCTTCTATTCCAATGGCTATGAACTACGCTTATGAGCAAGGAAAAATCAAAGCAGGTGATAACGTTTTATTTGATGCCTTTGGAGCAGGACTTACTTGGGGAAGTGCACTTTTCCCATTTGCACCAAAACAATAACTTACTTTTAGAGCACTCTGCTCTAAAGTAGAAACTTTTTCTAAACCAATCACACCTTTAATGTAATAGTAAATTTTGCACCTTTTGTGCTGTTTTCTACCTCTATTGTTCCATCCATATTATTTTCGATAATCATTTTTGTCATATAAAGCCCAATCCCTGTACCTTGACTTTTATGTTTTGTTGTAAAATAGGGATCAAAAATTTTATCTAAAATTGCTGCCTCAATTCCCCCTGCATTATCTTCAATACAAATCACTACAGCGTTCTTTTGTTGTATAGCATCTATCATAATGCTTGCATCTGAGATCTTACGTGATATTAAAATATCTTTGGCATTGGTAATAATATTTAAAAGCGCTTGAGAAAACTCATTTTTAAAACTCTCTAAAACAATAGCTTCATTACTGTAAGTTGTCTCTACTTTGATATTCGCAGTTTTCAAGCTTGAATTTACAATAAAAAGAGCATTACGAATTGAATCTTGCAGTAAAAATTTCTCTTTTTGTTTTTCAGGTTTATAATAGTTTCTAAA
>CAZIES010000105.1:0-8996 GCA_964538295.1 uncultured Arcobacter sp.
GTTGATTGTGTGGATGCAATCAACTCTAAAGCAGGTGATGTTTACTTTTTTGACTTTGAAAATGCCCCAAGTAATATTAATTGGCAAGGTAGTGCCCATGAAGTAGAGATGCTTCAAACACTAAATATGATTCAAATGCATGCAGATTTGCCTTCTACACATGTTTTAGGGGTGATTCCAAAACGTGTTGCAGATGATACAACCTTTGAACTTAGTTCAGAAATTGTAACAGCAGTTACAACAATGGAAGATACGATTATAAAACATCTAAAAAACCTAAAGGTAAATAGTGAAGTTGTTAACAAAACAACAATAAAAGAGATAGCTGAAATATCTTATAAAAGAGAGATTAAAAATGGTCCTCAACTATAGTTTTGAATACCTTTCAAATAATAATACCCTAATTAATTTTTTAATTAGAATCGCCGATGAGTCAAATATCCCATTTGAAATTGTACGTCAAAACAGTACCATTGATTTTTATTGTGAAGGGGATACTCAAGCCCTTACCACTTTTGCAAATAATATTTCAGCTGATTTACCAATGTCAATTTTTCTTAAAAATACAGATGTTAAAGAAGTTGAGAAGATGCCTCAAAAAACCCAATTTGAAGACAGACAAAAAGAGTTTGAACACTCTTTTTGTCCTAAATGTCTTAAAGAGGTTGAAAATGAATCTTCTTCAAACTATTATAATCCCTTCACAACTTGTGATTTATGTGTTCCTGCAATAAACAATAATCAATTAATCTATACTCAAAATAATCAAGAACTTCACTACAAAGATTATAAAGAGCTGTTTTCTACACTAGCACAGAGTCTAAATGATGGACTGCCTCTTAAAGTTCAAACTCATAGTGGTACCTTTGTTTTTAAAAAGTTTGAACCAGCAAATTATGAGCCAAATTTACTTTGTTGTGATTTATTGTCATTATCAAAAACTTTTGTTGCCTCAAAAGAGGAGTTGATTGCTTTAGCGTGTATTGAAAAACCTCAAATAAAACTAGCTTTTAATGCAATTTTTAAACAAAAGCATAACCTTGATACTGAAGGTGCTAACATTAATGTGGCAAATGACTTGATTCTTTATTTACTATGCAAAGAATTAAAAGCACTTAATATTGAATTTATAGAGTATGTAAATGAGGATGCTGATATTACATTGAGTTTTAAAGAAAAACCAAGTGCTGTAATCCCTATACCAAAGATTAATATTCTTAATGACAATCAAATTGTCATTTTAGAAAATGAGAGTTATGATGAGAAACTAAACAGAATGTATCATAAGTTTGAAGACAAAAATAAAGGACAATTTATGGTTTTATTACATGAAAATAATCTCCTTGATAAAACAATTATAAATTTCTACAGTAGCAGTATAGATGATGATAATGTTGCTTTATATTCTAACAATATAGGAAGTTTTCTTGATATTTTAAACTACTCTTTACCCAATAGTATTGAAGAGATTTTTGAAAGAATTGAAGAGGATGAAATTGGAAAAAAACTTTTAATAAACTATAAAAAAACTTTTCCAAAAGAGTATGCTTCTGCTTTGGCTTATGATATCTCTCATTTAAATAAAAAATCAATCAAGAGTTTTTGGAAAATAGTTCAAGCTATTTTAGGTTTTGAACAAAGTGTTCTTAACTTAGCAACTTCGTGCTTACTTGAAAAAGGACCACGGATTGATTATAAACGTTTTGAACAAGATAAAATCTATAATCAAGAGTTTGATTTTCTTAGACTCATTCGAAGTGGTATTAGCTTTAAGTTAGCAGGAGTTGAATCAAATACTATTTGTCTTGGTTATATAGAGAGTTATGCTCATTTTATTGCCTCTATAGTTGATGATGTGAACAATGAAATGCCACTTGATGGAATTAGTCTATGTGGGGATCTTTTTGCTAATAATCTAATTTCAAATTTTATTTATAAAAGTATTACTAAAAACTATAAAATATACTATAATAAGGACTTTGTAATTCAAGTATCTTAGAGGAAGGTATGGTTAATACGTTAATAAAAGTTCAAGGGATAGTCCAAGGGGTTGGATTTCGCCCTTATGTATATAATTTAGCACTGCAACACAATTTAAAAGGTTACGTTAACAACGATGACAGTGGTGTTAACATACTACTTCAAGGTTTTAAAGAAGACATTAGTGCCTTTTTAAAACAACTTGAAACAAATCCTCCTGTATTAGCCAAGATAGATAGTTTAAATGTTACTCAAACTCAAACAGAAACTTTTTATAAAACCTTTGAAATTATTCAAAGTGAACAAACTAACTCAAAATCAACAATCATTTCACCTGATATTGCTGTATGTGATGACTGTATTGGCGATATTCAAGATGAAAAAAACTTTCGATTTAAATATGCATTGACCAATTGTACCAATTGTGGTCCTCGTTACTCTATTATTAAAACCGTACCTTATGATAGAGTCAATACCTCTATGAATAAGTTTATCATGTGTGAATCTTGTGAAAATGAATACATCAATCCAGCTAACAGACGTTACCATGCACAACCAGTATCGTGTGAAGTGTGTGGTCCAAAGATAGTCTTATTTAACAAAGATGATGAAGAAGTATGTCATGATTTATGTGCCATTGAACAAATTGCAACTTATATTAAATCTGGAAACATTGTTGCCATAAAAGGAATGGGTGGTTTTCATATTGTTTGTGATGCTACAAATGAATATAGTGTTGATGAATTAAGAGTTCGAAAGAATAGACCTGATAAACCTTTTGCAGTTATGTTTAAAAATATAGACTCTTTAAAAGAGTATGCAAAACTCACCCAAGCAGAGGAGGAAATAGTTTTATCAAAAGAGAAACCTATTACCTTAGTAAAAAGAATAAAAACACCAAAGTTAGCACGAAGTGTTGCTCCTTCAATTGATAGGTTAGGGGTGTTTTTGCCTTATACCCCATTGCATACAATTTTATTTGAATATTTAGAAAATCCTATTGTTGCAACGAGTGCTAACTTAAGTAATGAACCTATTATTTGTTCAAAAGATGAACTTCTCGATAAGCTTGGCACTGTTATTGATTATGTATTGGATTATGATAGGGATATTATTAATGCCTGTGATGATAGTGTTGTTCAAAGTATAAATGATGAGATTTTTGTGATGAGAAATGCAAGAGGGTATGCCCCAACTTCAATAAAACTGCCTAAAAAAGTTGATAAAAAAATGCTAGCTATTGGTGCAAACCAAAAAAATACAATTGCGTTAGCTTTTGATGATAACTTAATCCTCTCCCCTCATATTGGAGATTTAAACTCAATCTCTTCCATGGACTATTTTAAACGTACTATTGAAACCTTTAAACGTTTTTATGATTTTGAACCAGAAGTTATTGTTTGTGATAAACATCCCAATTATGAAACAACAAAATGGGCAACCTATGAGTGTAGTCAAAAACATATTGAATTAGTTCAAGTACAACATCACTATGCCCACGTTTTGGCAACTATGGCAGAGCATAAATTGGATGAAGATGTTTTAGCCTTTGCATTTGATGGTACAGGGTATGGTGATGATGGAAAAATTTGGGGTGGAGAAGTCTTTGTTACTAATAAAAAAGAGTATGAACGTATTTATGCTTTGCAATATTTCAAACTTTTAGGAAGTGAAAAAGCAGTTCGAGAACCAAAACGTGTTGCTTTATCTTTGTTGTTTGATACTTTTAGTTTTGAAGAGGTATTGAGTTTAGATTGTCCAACGGTTCATCATTTTAATGATAGTGAATTAAAAGTGATGCATACAGTATGGCAACGAGAACTCAATGCCCCTTATACTTCTTCAGTTGGACGACTCTTTGACGCAGTTGCTTCTTTAGCAGGAATTGCTCATGAACAATCCTATGAAGGGGAAACGGGACTTAAGCTTGAACAACTATATGATTGGCACCGAGCACAAGCTTACGAGTATGAAATTATAGATGGAAAACTTGATATTAAAAAAGCAATTCGTGCTATGGTTGATGATAATGAGTCTTCTGTTATTGCAACAAAGTTTATTAATATGATAAGTAATATTATTGTTGATATTAGTCTACAACATAAAGATTTACCTGTTGTATTAACAGGAGGGGTTTTTCAAAATCGTACACTCTTAGAATTAACAACGAAACGTTTAGAAGTCTTAGAAAAACGTTCTTATTACTCCTCTAAAGTACCACTTAATGATGCTGGAATACCTGTTGGTCAGCTCTATTCCCAAATATAGTTGTCCTAAACTAAAATCTACTTTATAAACTACTCTTAGAATTTTCTTTAACGTTAGCTTAATAAGAAAAAAAGTTATAATTATAATCATACGTGAGGAGTTTATATGGCAAACTCAATAACTGATAAAAACTGGAGAGATGGAACTTTAATAAAACATCCTAATCTTAAACTTCTTTTAGAACAAAGAGCACGTACGCTTGAACCTATGAATAAATTTAATCTTACAAATGCCAATCTGTCCAATATTGATTTAGTTAATAGTGGTTCCAAAGATGGTTTTATTTTTATAAATGCTAATCTTTATAAAGCAAATTTTGAAAATGCTCACTGTTTTAAACTTGATTTATCAGGAAGCTCTTTAATGAAAGCAAATTTTAAAAATGCCAATCTTCATTGTGCAAATTTAAAAGATTGTAATTTATTGGGAACAAATTTTGAGGGAGCAAAATTAGAAAATGTGCAATGGGATAGAGAGATAATACAAGAAAGAGCAGCTAAAAAAGAGACCTCTTTAGAGAATCAAATTGACTATTATCAACAAGCAGAAGAGATATACCGAAATCTGCGAAGAATTGCTGAATATGATGGTTTGTTTGAAACTGCAGGATATTTTTTTCAAAAAGAGATGCAGATGCGACGTATGAAAATGCCGATGTACTCCTTTAAACGAATATTTTCAAAAGTAGTTGATTTTTCTTGTGGTTATGGTGAAAGACCTTTAAAAATTATTAGTTTAAGTATTTTAGTGATTATACTTTTTTCGGTGGTATTTAGTTTTACGGGTATTTATTATGAAGATAAAATACAAGCTATCTCTTTTGATAATAGTTTAACGCAAAATTTACTGGTGTTTGCAAATAGTCTTTATTTTAGTGTGGTCACTTTTACTACTTTAGGATATGGGGATATTTTGCCTATAGGTATTACAAAGTTGTTTGCTGCTATTGAAGCTATATTAGGTGGATTTATTTTGGCTATTTTTGTGATAGTTTTTGTTAAAAAAATGACACGTTAAATGGTGATTTTTAAGAGTTTAGTTATTGTATGAATGACAAAAGAAGTTCAAAAGAACTTCTTATTGTGCTTTTACTTTTCGTTCAATTACAAATGAACCAAAAGGAATAAGTGAGTAGATAAATAGTCGTGAACTAAAGTTTTTATTCCACTCATATTTTCTCATTGCATCCCATAAAAATAAGACAAAAAGAATAAATAGTACTCCATGTGCCATTCCAAATACTTTTACAGGATAAGGGTTCTCTCCAATATATTTAATAGGCATGGCAATAAAAACTAGAATTAAATAAGATAGCCCTTCAATATATGAGATAACACGAAATCGTTTTAATGAATCTCTTAACATTTGTACATCCTCAAATTTTTAATAATAGATGAAATAATATCACGTCAACATTAATGACATATTAATATTTTTAGCTAATATAATTTTTATTGTAAACTTTGAATAGATAAGATACAATGAAATGCAAAATGATATATAGGAGCTATTATGAATGATAGACTTCATGAAATTATTGCTCAATGTGCAGTAATACATGATACTAATATTAAAGAGGGAATTATTGATAATTTAGAAGCTGTTGAACGAAAAATAGAAGCTATAGATGATGATATAAAAGAACACTATCTTAAACTTTTAATGCAATACTATTTTCAACACAATAATTTAGAAGGTGTGCAAGGGTTATTACTCCAAGGTTTTAAATTTGATATGCGTTTTGAAGATATAAAAGAAGCGTTTATTCATATCAAAGAAGATGAAGAAAATGTTATAGAGTTTTTTGAAGATAATGTGGTGATGTTAAAAGATGTTATTGAAGAAGAACAGCTTTTGCAGATGTATAACTATTTTAAAACCCATGTAAGTTATCAGCACTATTTAGAAGATGCGTTAGAACTTATAAAACGTAATCGTTATGTATGTGCGCACGCTCATAAAAGTAGAACATCTTATGCAAAATTCTTTTTAAATGACGATTTATTAAAGTCACTACTTAATGATTTACCCTATTTATTTAAATAGGGTTAAATTGAGAAATCAGGATTATACTCTACCTCTAAAGGAATTTCAATTTTAAACTCTGCACCTTTAAAGGTTTGTTGTTCAAACTCATATTCAACATTTTGAACACTAATGGTTCCTTGCATATGTTTTGTAATAATCTCACGACTCATATGTAAACCAATCCCTGTTCCTTGTGACTTATGTTTGGTTGTAAAATAAGGCTCAAAAACTCGGTTAATAATAGATTCTGGAACTCCTCCTGCATTATCTTTTGTTGTAATGATTACGAGATTATCTTTTTTTGTTACATCTATAAAAATATACCGGGGTGTGATCTCTTTTTCAATAAATTCATCTTTTGAGTTATTAAGTATATTCATAAGGACTTGAATAATCTCATTTTCATAACTTTGTATTTTAATATCACTAAGATTTTTAATGATTATTATTTCTAAATTAGTAAATTTAGAACTTATGATATTGAGAGTTTTCTCAATACTTGTTTTAATATTAAACTCCGTACGCTCTTTATTTGTATCAAAAAAGTTTCTAAAATCATCAATTGTATTTGAAAGATAGTTTGTTGAATCCATAATATTATCTAAGGCTACTTCTATATCTTTTTCTTTAAGTAAATTAAGTTTTTTCTTCATTTTTAACCCACTTGAAGAGGTTGAAATAACAGATAAGGGTTGTCGCCATTGATGAGCAATATTTTCTAGCATCTCACCCATGGCTGCCATTTTAGATTTTTGAGCCAAGATATTATCTTTTTCACGTATTATTCGTTCATTCTGTTCTGTCTTTTTGATTGCTTCATTAACTTTTGTCTCTAAAGAGGTGTTTAATTGTTGTTGTTCATAAATAAGTTTTGAGATTTTTGAAGTCATATCATTAAAAGATTTTTCTAATTGTCCTACTTCATCATCTGAGGTTATTTTAATTTGATAATCAAATTCATTGTTGGCAAACTTTTTAGTAGCAATGAGTAAGTTCGCAATTTTACGTGTAATAAAATTTGATACCCAAATAGCAATAAGAATAACAAGAAGTATCATAACAATGGTAATGACAGAAAGCTCATTGACAATGTTATCGATATAGGTAATGATGTTAAGATGGTTCTCTTGGAGGTTTTTTTCCATAGAGGCGGTTTGATTTTCTAAGATTTTATTAACATTTTGTTTTGTTTTCATAGCAGCACTATGAAACTCATCAACATTTGCTCCAATAGTGACAAATCCAAAACCACGTTTTGTGGAGTTGTATTGTCCTGTATAGTAAGGAATCGTTGCAGCTGTTGTTAGTTTCCATACTTTGGACCAGTAGATAATAAAAGAGCCATAACCTCCATCTTGAGTTACTTCCATCCAGCCCTTACATTGAGGTGCAAAATTGAGATAACGACAATCTAAACCAATATTTCCTTGGTTTTTAAGTTGTTTTAAATTAGGTTTCTTTTTAAGACTTTGCGCTTCAAAGGTAGGGTAGTTTTTTAAAAAACTTATTAAATTATTTGAATTAGATTTTTCAAACTTCTCTTGAATATCTGCACTAACCCAAGGAGCTACTTTTTTTCCTGTTTGTGGATCAAATCCAACAATAAAATAGTCCCTTGGATGGGAAATATTTTTACCTAAATAATCCCACATAAAAGCATAGTTCCCTTCACTAGCATCGGCAATATTTTGTTTAATATGTGCTGTTGTTGGATTAATGCTATCAGTAAACTCCATAATATGACGATGGTCTAAGGCCAGTGAGATAAAACCTATTTTTTGTTGATTTTTAAACACAGGTGTTATGAAACGAATAATTCCTTCAAATCTTTTTCCTTTGGGGTTCTCTTTTCCTGCATAAGCGTGTTGTTCAGGTTTAAATTTAATACCCATTTTTTTTGCTTTAGCTTTTGAAAATGTACCTATAATATTTGAAGAAACATAAGCTCCAATAACTTGAGAAACATAGATTTCCCCTTTTTTCAATAATTGAATTTTAGAAAAATACTCTTCGGCTTTGATATAGGTGTTTTTTTTATTGGCAATACTATTTTTATTATTATTGATTTGAGAAACCTTATAGATTTCATCTCCTAAGGTGTTAAAAAAGACTACCTCTTTATAAATAGGGATATTTTTTGTTTGAGTTTTTACTGGATTGGTATAGTGAAACTCTTTGTTATTATCCTCAAGAGTTGGTAATTGTGGTTTATTAATAGTTTTAGAAAGTTCTTTGGTACTTATCCATTTATTAGTAGTGTTATCATATTTGTAGGGCTCATGTAAGGTAATAGGAGAACTCTTATTTTCATAAAAGTTTTCAAGAATTTTTTGATTAAGTGGTAAAGAGGATAAAAAAAGTAAATCCTTATCCCTTTCATAAAGAAAAGAGGCAACATTTTGCGCAATTTGATAGGAAAACTTTTCTAAAGATATTTGTGATTTTTTATCAAGCATTTGAATACTATCATCAATGGCTTTACTTGCTGTTGTTTCAATAATTTTTTTGTTGGTATTAAAAAGTGATACTGTATTTTTTGTAAAATACTCTTCTAGTAGAAGAACACCTTTTACTGAAATATATGCAATAATAAGAAGAGGAATAACTTTTATTAAAATAAATAGTAGTATAAGTTTGGCTTTAATAGATAGTTTTTTCATTGATACTCTTTATAATAAATAATAATATAGTATACCAAAAAAAGTAGGAATAGTGGCAAT
>CAZIES010000106.1:0-8930 GCA_964538295.1 uncultured Arcobacter sp.
AATTTTCCTGTCCAAAATGTCAAAGTAATAAAGTAAAAGTCATTGATGGAGAGGAGATGTATCTGATGAGTTTAGAAATGGAATAAGGTTTAATTAGTTCTTAATTTAAAGAAACTTTAAAGACATTATTTAATTTTAAAATTAAATACCGTCACACTTCTCTATTGTTATAATAATTTTTTTATTATGATTATAGGGGGACTTTGTGAAAAAAATAATATTAGAAAAACTAATATTTAAAAATTATCTAAAAACTTCTCTTACCTCTATTTTATTTATTGAAGTGGCACTTGTCATTCTCTATTTTTACGTTAATAACCAAATGATTTCAAAAAGTATTGAGTTTATAATAGAAGATATTAAAAAAAGTACCTATACGATTGTAAAAAAAGAGACCAGCAGTATAGAGAAAAAATTTCTTCAGATTGAAAATTTAGCAACATTACTTCAAAATCAGCAACAAAACTTTTTTGAAAACCCTCAAGATTATAGTTTTTCTAATCCTATAAATTTTGATTTTGCTACAAATGGAATGTACTATAAAGTTAACGATAATGGTGGTTCATCTGTTGTGGTTTCAAAAAATACCCACATAACTAATGATGTAAAAAAGAAATTATATGATACTGAAGTATTTGATCCATTATTTAAAGCAGTTGTTGATAATGATGACTCAATCGTTGCTGCGTATTTTAATTCACATGATGATATTAATCGTTATTACCCTTTTATAAAAAATAGTTTTTCAGCATTTCCTATGGACATTAATATGGAAAATTATAACTTTTATTATGAAGCAAATTTAAAACACAATCCAGAAAAAAAAGCAGTTTGGACAGATGTTTATTTAGATCCAGCAGGACAAGGTTGGATGCTAAGTTCAATTGTACCTATCTATAATCAAGAGTTTTTAGAAGGGGTTACAGGTCTTGATGTAACTATTGATAAGTTTATAAAAAATATACTCTCTATAAAAATACCTTATGAGGGGAACTCTTTTTTATTGAATCAAAAGGGTAAAATTGTTGCTATGCCAAAAAGTGTTCAAAATATATTAAAGATTAAAGATATTGAGAAATATACTTATGATAAAGGTGAAACAATTGACACGACTATTGAAAAGTCTGATGATTTTACAATCTTAAATCACCAAGATAAAATTATTGCTAAAAACTTTGAAAATATAATAAAAAATAAAAAATATGACCATGATATTATTGTTGATGGAAAAGAGTATCTTCTTTTTACCAATAAAATTGAACGAACCTCTTGGTATGTTATCTCTTTAATCTCTAAAGAAAAAATTCTTTTATCCTTACATGATTTAGAAAAAGAGTATAAATATTTGGGATATTTAATGATTATTTTTATTGTTATTTTCTATTTTATCTTTTTTATCTATCTGTTGCGAAAAGCTAAGGAGTTTGTTGCTCAAATTAATACGCCATTAAAAAATATTATAAAAATGACAAAGCACTTAGGAAGTAAAAAAGAGACAGAACTTTTAAATACTTCACCTATTGTGGAACTTGATGAATTATGTACAAATTTTAATAAATTATCTCAAAAACTTGATAAACGAACCAAAAAACTTATTGAGTCTGAGACGCAGCGATTTATTAACCAAGAGTTAGCTAATACAGATGCTTTGACAGGAGTTTATAATAGACGTTTCTTACATGATTTTGCAGAGCAGTATATTCAAATTGTAAAAAGAGAAAAAACGCCTTTTACACTTTTACTTATGGATATTGATAAGTTCAAAAATATCAATGATACCTTAGGGCATAGTGTAGGGGATGATGTTCTTAAGAAGCTTGTGGAGGTTGTCAAAACGATTGTTCGTAAAAATGATGTTATTGTGCGATTAGGAGGTGATGAGTTTGTTATCGTTTTACCTAATACGGTTGTTGAGAATGCAAAAGAAGTAGCCCACAAAATTATTGATACTTTTAACGATATGTTAAAAACTAAATCATATGAATACCCTTTTACGGTTAGTATTGGTATTGCTAAGTATGAATATGACAAAGATAATCATATCGAAGATCTTTTAGTAAAAGCAGATAAAGCACTCTATCAAGCAAAGAAAAATGGGCGTAATGGTGTCAGCTTATAAGTTTTTATCTAAAAAAAGAAAGAAGTCTGTCAAATATAATTTTTTATTTTATTTTTTGTGCTAAAATAGCTATAAATTTATACTAGGTTTTTTTAATTTTATGTCAGATAATCATTTAACAATTTCTGTTTTAGATATTAATACTTTTAATCATATGGTAATAGTTTATAATAATGGAGAGTTAATTACTGCTAATAACTCGTTTTTAGACTTTTTTTCATTCTGTAGTTCTCTTGAAGCGTTTACTGCAAAACATATTGCACTTTCAGAGCTTTTTATTGAGGTTGATTTAGGCTTTAACTATCTTACACATGCTAATTATAGAAATAATTCTTGGGTAGAGTATGTATACAATAGCTTTCAAAGTCATCGTGTAGCTTTAGTAAAAGATGAAAAGTTATATCATTTTAAACTGGAAATTGAGTACGTAAAAAAGGCTGAATCAAAAGGGATTTATCTTGTGCATTTTTTTGATATTACTGAAGAGATGAATCTTAATAAACGTCTTTTACAATTAAATTTAAATTTGAAAACCCTAGTTGAAGAGAAAGCAAAAGCATTAAAAAATCTCAATGAAGATTTAATAGTAAAAATTGAGCAAGAAGTTGAAAAGAGCCATGAAAAAGATAGAATACTCTATCATCAAGCAAAGATGGCATCGATGGGAGAGATGTTAGGAAATATTGCCCATCAATGGCGTCAACCCTTAAGTATGATTAGTACCTCTGCCTCAGGAGTAAAACTACAAAAAGAGAATGATATTTTAACCGATGAGTTTTTTTATGAATCTATGGATGGTATTGTTTCCCATGCCCAGCATCTATCTGAAACGATTAATGATTTTCGAGATTTTTTTAAACCTAATAAAAAGAGTAAAAAATTTGATTTAGAAAGTGTTCTTTTTCGAACATCAAAGTTGATTGACTCACAATTAAAAAAACATGAAACAAGAATAATAAGAGAACCTGCCTCTATGCAGATGTATGGATATGAGAGTGAATTAATACAGGTGTTAATGAATCTTATTAACAACTCTTGTGAAGCCTTTGAACATAATAAGTGTTCTAAGCATTATATTTTTATTAATATTTTACAAGAGGGTGAGAATATCATTATTGAAGTCAAAGATAATGCACAAGGGATTGAAGAAGCAATCCTTGATAGAGTTTTTGAACCCTATTTTACAACGAAACATCAAAGTCATGGTACGGGAATAGGTCTGTATATGACAGAAGAGATTGTGACAAAACATATGCAAGGCACAATAAATGTAAAAAATGTAAATTTTACTTATCAAAATAATGAGTACAAAGGTGCACTTTTTACACTAACTTTGCCAAAAAACTTACAATAATTTACTATTTATTTAAAAAGTCCTTTTTATTTCATATCTATTAAGTACACTTAACACCATTTTATATGAAAATATGATAATCTGCTAGGATACATTTTAAAGGAGTGTGAATGAAAAGAATAGTTACTTTAGCAGTAGCATCGGCGTTAACGTGTGGTGTTGCTTTAGCAAAAGAGATTAAAGTTGGGGCAGTTATGCCTATGTCTGGACCATTAGCGGCATATGGTCAAGTTACTAATTTAGGATTAGAATTAGCAAATAAACTACAACCAAAATTAAAAAATGGTGATACAGTTAAAATTGTATTAGTTGATAACAAAGGTGATAAAGTTGAAACTGCAAATGCAACGACAAGACTTATCTCTTCTGATAAAGTTGTAGCAATTTTAGGTGCTTTAACTTCAACTAATACAGCGCAAACAATTGCTATTGCTGATAAGAAAAAAGTTCCTGTTATTGCATCAGTGGCTACAAATGACAAGTTAACAATGAAAAGAAGTTATGCAAATAGAGTATGTTTTACTGACTCTTTTCAAGGTGAAGTAGTTGCAAACTATGCGAAATCACAAGGTTACAAAACGGCTGTAGTTATTGTTGATCAAGCACAAGTTTACTCTTTAGGTTTAGCAAAAGCATTCCAAAAAGCATTTAAAAAAGCGGGTGGAAAGATTGTTAAAAAAATCAAAATTACTTCTGGAGATAAAGATTTCAAAGCAGTTGTTTCTCAAGTTAAGAAGTTAAATCCTGACTTTATGTTCTTACCATTATATCACCCAGAAGCATCTATGATTTCGCGACAATCAAAGCAATTAGGTCTTAAAAAACCAATGTTCTCAGGTGACGGTGTTGCCAATCAAACATTTATTGACTTAGGTGGAGAGTCTGTTGAAGGGTACATGTTTACTGATTTCTTTGATTACTCAAACCCTCCATCAAAAACTTCTGCTGATTTCGTAGCATTCCATGAAAAAGAGACTGGAAAAGCAGAAATGAACTCATTTACAGCATTAGGTGCAGATACGTATAATATCTTAATTGATGCAATGAATAGATGTGAAGACCCAACAAATTCAGTATGTATTAATGAACAAATTAAAAGTACTAAAAACTTTGATGGTGTATCGGGAAGTATTTCTATTAATAAAGAAGGAAATGCAACACGATCAGCAGTTATCAAAGAGATTAGAGATGGAAAAGCTGGCTTTAAAGCGACAGTTAATCCGTAATTTTGGATACTATAAAAAGTCTAGCAGTTTTTGCTAGACTTTTTTTTTGCCATAAGAAAAGTAACGCGACTATTTCTTTTCTTATTGTAAAAGTTTTACTTTGAAGAGTTTTTGGGAGAATTAATGGATATTTTAACATTCATGCAACAAATGGTCAATGGATTCAGTCTGGGATCTATGTATGCCTTGATTGCAATTGGTTATACGATGGTTTATGGTGTGCTAAGGCTGATTAACTTTGCACATGGTGATATCATGATGGTTGGTGCCTTTATAGGTTATTCTTGTATTGCTGTATTTGGTTTACCTTTCCCTGTAGCAGTGTTTTTAGCAATAGTATTATCTGCAAGTCTTGGTATCTTTACAGATAAAATCGCATATAAACCTTTAAGGGAAGCACCAAAGATTTCACTTCTGATTACTGCAATTGGTATCTCCTTTTTCTTAGAGAACTCATTTACTGTGTTTGCAGGTGGAGTGCCAAGAGCATTTCCAGTACCTGAATATATGGAACATATTTTTAATGTATCAGGAATTACTTTTTCAGTTTCATCTATTTTAGTTCCTATTGTAACTTTAATTTTATTACTGTCAATTTTATATGTTCTTTACAAAACTAAATATGGGATGGCTATTAGAGCTCTATCTTTTGATATTAAAACGGTAAACTTAATGGGTATTGATGCAAATATGATTATCTCTATTGTATTTGCTTTAGGTTCAGCTTTAGCAGCTGTTGGTGGTATCTTTTGGGTAGTGAATTATCCTTCAGTTGAACCAATGATGGGAGTTCTTGTTGGACTAAAAGCCTTTGCAGCAGCTGTTGTTGGTGGTATTGGTTCAGTAACAGGTGCAGTTTTAGGTGGATTTATTATTGGATTTACAGAAGTTGTTGTTATTGCATTTTGGCCTGAGCTTGGTGGTTATAAAGATGCCTTTGCGTTTATTTTCTTAATTTTTGTACTATTATTTAAACCTACAGGAATTATGGGTGAAGATTTAGAAAAGAGTAGGTTTTAATTATGGTAAATGAAGGTATTTTTACAAAACAGAGATTAATTAATCTTGCAATAATTATTACAGCTATTTGGTTTACTTGGTTTGCTCAAAATAGTTTTGATGAATATACGATTCGAATTATTAATAACGTTGCTATTTTTATTATCTTAGCAGTTTCATATAACTTAATTAATGGTGTAACCGGTCAGTTCTCCTTAGAACCAAATGGATTTGTTGCTATTGGTGCTTATGTTACTGCAATTTTAATTGTTGATGCAGAAGCGATGTTATATCAGTATGATATTGAAGACCCTGCAGAATGGGTTTTAGCAATGCAAGCAGAATTTATATGGGCACTTTTAATTGCAGGTATTTTTACTGCATTAGTTGCACTTGCCTTGTCTTTTCCTGTATTTAGAGTTCGAGGGGATTATCTTGCAATCGTTACACTTGGATTTGGTTTTATTATTAAGATTTTAGCGATTAATAATCCAGAAGTTACAAATGGTTCTTTAGGTATAAATGATATTCCAGAGTACTCAAATCTATATTGGACAGGCGGAATAGCAATTTTTACCGTTTTAGCAATATTAAATATCATCTATTCAAAATATGGTAGGGCGATGAAAGCTGTAAGAGACGATGAAGATGCAGCAATTGCAATGGGTGTTAATACGTTTAAGATTAAAACATTAGCATTTACTACTTCTGCGTTCTTCGAAGGTGTAGGTGGGGGTCTGTTAGCGGCTTTATTAACCTCTATTTCACCAGATTTATTTACGTTCTTCTTAACATTCCAACTTTTAATTATTATTGTATTAGGTGGTTTAGGAAGTACAACAGGAGCAATTTTAGGAACAATCTTTGTAATGGCAGGATTAGAGTGGATGCGATTCTTAGATGAACCAATGAGTTTTATGGGAATGGAAACAGAAGGACTTCCAGGTATGCGTATGGTTGTATTCTCATTGATTTTAATTGTTGTGATGTTATTTGCAAGAGAAGGTTTAACAGGTAAAAAAGAACTATTTGACTTCTTTAAAAAGAAAAAGGCTGATAAATGATTTTAGAAGTTTGCAATGTAACTAAAAAATTTGGTGGAGTTACAGCTATAAATGATACAACATTTAGTGTTAATGCTAAAGAGATTTATGGTTTGATTGGTCCAAATGGTGCTGGTAAAACAACTATGTTTAATATCATTACCGGAAACTATGAACCAACAGAAGGTTCTATTAAGTTTCATGGGCAAAAAATTGATGGAATTAAACCCCATAAAATTGTTCATAGAGGAATTGCTCGAACCTTTCAAAATATTCGACTTTTTACGTCCATGACGGTTTTAGACAATATTCTAATTGGCTTTGATTATCAAGCAAGTTATACGTATATGGAAGCTATTTTCAGATTACCACGATTTTTTAATGAAGAAAAAAGAGTACGAAAAAGAGCTTATGAGATTATGGAGGTTTTAGAAATTTCAGAATATGCAAATGAAATGGCAACCTCATTATCATATGGACAGCAACGAAAAGTAGAGATTGCAAGGGCTCTTGCAGCTTCTCCTCAGTTGTTACTTTTAGATGAGCCAGCAGCGGGTATGAATCCACAAGAGACTCACGAGTTAGCGGAGCTTTTCTTTAAAATTAGAGATGTATTTGATGTGACAATTTTACTGATTGAACATGATATGAAGTTTGTAAATCATTTGTGTGATAGAGTAATGGTTCTTGATTATGGTAAAACAATTTTTGAAGGTAAAATTGAAGATGCAATTCAAGACGAAGAAGTAATAAAAGCCTACCTTGGAGATTTCAAACATGCTTAAAGTAAGAGATTTAGAAGTATATTATGGATTAATTAAAGCCGTTAAGGGTGTTAGTTTTGATGTAAAAGCTGGGCAGATTGTTTCACTTATTGGATCAAATGGTGCTGGTAAAACATCAACGTTGCAATCAATTGTAAATGATGTTAAGAAAAAGGGTGAAATCACTTTTAATGATATGAATATCTCAAATCATAAAACCCATAAAATTATTAAAGAGGGTATCTCTTTAGTTCCAGAAGGACGACGAGTTTTTCAAAACTTAACAATTGAAGAAAATATGCGAATGGGTGCTTTTAATAATGATGAACTTTATGAAGAGTATCAAGAGAGAATGTTTAAAATTTTTCCACGTTTAATTGACAAGCGAGGTCAGTTAGGTGGAACAATGAGTGGAGGTGAACAACAAATGTTAGCAATTGCAAGAGCATTGATGTCATCGCCAAAATTACTTATGCTTGATGAACCTTCGTTAGGGTTAGCACCAAAAATTATTGGTGAGCTTTTTCAAACGATTACTAAACTACAAGAAGAGGGTATTACAATTCTTTTAGTTGAACAAAATGCATTTGCTGCATTAGAGATTTCTGATTATGCTTATGTATTAGAAAATGGACAAGTTGCTTTAGAAGATGAGGCAAAAAATTTAATTGATTCAGATGAAATTCGTAAAAAGTATTTAGGAGGGTAGAACATAATCTACCTTCTTTTTAATAGTGAAAGGTCTACGTGCTACCACTTGATGAATATATTAAGGTCTTTTTTGGTGTTTTAGCCATTATGGGACCTTTTTCTGCTTTACCTATATATGTTACGTTAACTACTGGAAAATCAAAACAAGAGAAAAATCATTTAGCGAGACAGTCTTCTTTTTATGCTTGGATTGTTGCTTTATGTTCTGTTTGGTTGGGAACTTCCATTTTGAGTTTTTTTAATATCTCTATTCCTGCTTTTAGAGTTGCAGGAGGTATATTATTATTAACGTTAGCTATTTCAATGATAAATGCTAAAGTTCCTGGGGCTAAACAGACTCCTGAGGAATTAAAAGAGGCAAAATTATCTAATCGAGATTTAGCCATGATTCCTTTTGCTATTCCTTTGATTATGGGACCTGGAGCTATTTCAACGGTGATTGTTTTTTCTCACTATACGAGTGGAATAGGGCATTTACTTATGATGAGTGGTATTGTGAGTGTTTTGATACTAAATATTTACCTCTCTTTACGAGCTGCTGCTTTTTTATCGGAGAAATTAGGACTCATTGGAATCAATGTAATTTCGCGTATAATGGGAATTATTTTGGCTTCGATTTCTATTGAGTTTATGGCGAGTGGATTAATACAACTTTTCCCTGGTTGGGCAGGTTGAATTATTTACATTTGATTAATAATTATTGATTATAATACG
>CAZIES010000107.1:0-8916 GCA_964538295.1 uncultured Arcobacter sp.
ACAATTAAGAAGTAAAGAAGATGAAGAGGTAGAAAAAGAGGCCTTAGAGAAAATGAAAGCCAAAAAAGAGGCTGAACAAGCTCAAATGATAACAAACTTAGAAGAGCAAGTTCCTGTTGTGGAAAAAAAGATTGCACGAAATGAACCATGTCCATGTGGTTCAGGTAAAAAATATAAGCAGTGTTGTGGGAAAAGTGGACCCAAAAGAGGCTTAGTAGCAGGAAGCTAAGTTGAATAAAAAACTTATCAACTTTATTGTCAAAAAATATCTAAAATTTGACAAAAAAAACCCTTTTATCTCAATAAGTGCACTTTTAGCATTTATTGGGGTAGCTATTGGTGTCATGGTACTTATTGTATCTATGGCTATCATGAATGGAACAGCAAAAGAGTTTGAACGAAAACTTTTTACCATGAATTATCCCCTAACTATTAACTCAAAATTTACGAACAGTGTTACCACTGAACTTCTTAAAGAGCTTGAACAAAAGTTCCCTAAACTAATTTTTTCACCCTATATTTCAACACAAGCTATCATGCAAAATGGTGATAATATGGCAGGTGGAGTTATTTTTGGAGTTGATTATAAAAAAGAGGCAAAAATCAATGATATTTACGCTAAAGCAGTTGAAGGTAAAAAACTACGTAAATATGATGTGATTGTGGGTAAAGGAATCCAACAAAGCCTTTATTTATTTAAAGGAGATAAAGCAACTCTTTATTTTACCTCCTTAAATCCAAGTGGTTTTGCCATGATGCCAAAAATGAAACGTTTTACCTTCCAAGATAGTTTTAAATCTGGACTTCATGCCTATGATAATGCCTATATCTATACCTCACTTGAAGCGATGCAAACCATCTTAAAAAAGTCAAAAGATAGTTTTGATGGAATCCATGTCTACTCTGAAAATGCATTTGAAGATATAAAACTTTTAAAACAAGCCATAGGAAGTGATAATAGTATTATTGGGTGGTGGCAACAAAATGGAAATTTCTTTGCAGCTATGCAAATGGAGAAAAAAGCACTTTTTATTGTTTTAATGCTGATTATTCTTGTAGCTTCACTTAATATCATCAGCTCTTTACTAATGACTGTTATGAGTAGACGAAAAGAGATTGCCCTACTTTTATCCATGGGAGCAACAACAAAAGAGATTAAATCAATCTTCTTAAAGTTAGGAACTTATATCGGTTTTACTGGAATAATTGTAGGTGTGGGATTAGGTTTTTTAGGCATGTGGATACTAGATACTTTTGATATTATTGCTCTTCCAGCAGATGTTTACGGTACTTCAAAACTTCCACTTGATTTAAGCACCATTGATTTAGTCTCAATTATCATTGGAGCTATTGTTATTGTCTTTTTATCATCTTATTACCCAGCTAAAAAAGCAACTAATATTGACGTTATTGACGTATTAAGAAATGAGTAGCTAGCCTACTCACTCTTTTTAGGCTCTTCTTTTTTTAGTTCATCTATTTTAGCTTTTTCTTTTCTCTTTAGCTCTTCTTCTTTTCTTTTTTTCTCTTTATTTTTTTTGTCCGCATCAATAAAAGGTTTAAAAGGCAAGGTTATTATACGTTTAATAATATCTAAAGGTGCACTGGCTGAATCTTTTAAAATATTTGTTTCAATCTTAGGGTCATCAATTTTTCCAGTAATATTCACCTTGGTTGCCACTTTTTTATCATCACCTAAAAAGATATAACCAAGACCTGGAACAGCTCCTACAATTTTGCTATAATCTTTCATAAAAATTAGATTAATATCTGAGTTCACGATATTGTGTTCAAAATTCATCGTTGCAAAGCCATCAAAATCGACAGAACTTCCTTTAGTAAATATTTTATGCATATTCAAATACTTTTTATCAAAGTTATAAGCAAAATCAACATACCCATCGACAACTCTGTAACCATTTAAATTAAAGCCCTTATTTGTAACTGCACCAAAAATAGCAGGTATTGCTAATAGTGGGTTAATAAGAGCTGGTGTAGTATTGACTAAAGTAATCACATTATTTAAAATAGCTAAATTTTTTATCTTGTTATCATGAAAAATCATTTTTCCAGTAACAACATCATCTTTACCCGTAGCATTAACATCTAAGGTTCCATCTTCAATAAAGTCTTTATCAAAAAAACGATTAATAAAAACATCACTCACTTTTTTAGCTTCAATAGTAAGCTTTCCTTCACTATCTTTAAGATATTTCATTGTTGTTTTATTATGGGTTAAATCAAAAGAGGTTCCCAACATATTATTCGAAAGAAAATTATATTTTGTTGCTAAAACATGAAACTTATCATTGATAATAATTTTAGAATCTTCACCATTAACCACTAAGTTTTCAAAAGCACTGTTTGAAGCTTCCGTATCATAGTGTAAATCAATACCTTTAATTGTTAGTTCTACTGTATTTTCATCCAACATATAAAACTTTAATTTTTTATCTAAGGTTTCAAAAGAGACCGTAGAATCAACGACATTCCCTTTTAGTTGCAAGGTATCGAGTTTTTCTCCTTGAATGGATAAAGGTAACACTAGCTTGTCCACAAGACCTTCAAACTTCACTTTATTATTCTCTATTTTTGCACGAATATCACGTACTGAAAAAACGTTATCATCTATATGTAGATTACTATCAATTAATATAAGGTTTAACTTCTCAATTTTTTGTTGATTATCCTCTTTGGGTTTATAAACATCCAACGCATTTAAAGTCAAATAAATTTCATCTGTAACATCAATTAAAATATCTTTCTTTTTTGAAACAATATGAACATTTTCACCTTCAATTTTTCCATCAATTTCTAATTGTTTAATCTCTTGACCTTCACGTTTAAAAGGCAAACTTAACTCTTTTAAATCAGCCCAAAATGTAATATTACTTTCATCAACTATAGCAATTTTTAGTTGTCCTTTTTTAATATCAATTTCTTTTAAAAGTGGCGAATAAGGATAAATAGTTTGAAGCTTTTTAATATATACATCTGTTGTTTTAGGCATAATAACAATTTTTGTATTCAATTTATTTATATTAATAGTACTGTTGCCTTTAAAAGTAAGGTTAATAGGTGTTTTTAGGTTTTTTATTTCAGCAATTTTATTATTTTTATTTTGAATCAAAAATGATTTTATTGTAGCGTTTCCTGAAGCCTCTAAGGTTTTTGTATTAATGACTAAATCAACCGTAGAATCCAACATCTTTTTATGTTTAAAATGACTCTTTTTAATAATGACTTCATGATTTTTCAACTCCACAAAGGCTTTTTGGGTATAAAAAGGAAAACTGTTTATTTTAAAGTTTGCTTTTTTGGCTTTAAAAGTTCCATAGGTTTCCAAAGGGGCATTATAGGGAATTTTTAAATAGACAGCAGCCTTTGTTTTTCCATCAAGTTGCTTTAATGGTAATGTAATATTAAAGGCATTTAAAATCTCTAAAATAACTTGATTAAGTATTCCTGTATGTTTTATGTTAACATCAACTCGACCTTTTTTTGCACTGCTTAAATTGTAAATGGCAACACTTGAACCTTCAATACTCATTTTTTTATACGTTGGTTTTGTCATATTAAAGAAAAGCGTGTCATTTTTATAGTGAAGTTTTAAAGAGGATGTTTTTACAGGTGCAGTCTTTTTATGAAAATGAATTTTTGCATCTTGTATAGTTGCCTCACCTTCAATAGAGTTCAATACAGGTTCAAAAGTAGTTGTGTCAAGTTTTCCATACAAATAATCTAACTTCATTTTTCCTGTTACATTATCATACATCCACGCTTCAGCAATTTTATCAAGCCTAAAAAAATCTTTTAAAAACTTAATATTTTTAACCTCTTTCGTATTAACAAAAAAATCAATATACTCTTTTGTAAATTGTGTATTAATTTCTCCTTCAATTTTCTCTTTATAAAGATAGTTTCCAAAGAAGTTGATAATCTCTTTATAGTAATCAAGTTTTATTTTTCCACGTAACATTAAATCTAAATCTTTTAAATATAAAGAGTAAAGATCTAAAGTAACATTATTACCTGCAACAGCATATTTTGAAGAGATATTTACAAATTTATTATCTAAATAGAGATGGTCATCATCTAATAATATTTTAAAATCATTCCCATCAATATGTAACTCTTCAATATCAATACGTTGGAAAAATTTTAAGGCTGTCGGGATTTTTGAAATATTAACTTTGAGGTCTTCATAGGAACTTTCAACTTTAGAATTTGTCATTAAATGGATTTTTTCTATATCTACAATAAGCTTTTTATCCAATTTTATATACAATTGCGAGATATGAATTTCACCAAAAGAGAATGATTTAATTTTTATGCCAGAAAATAAGAAAAACAAAAAAGCAAAACCGAGTGCAAGTATAAATAAAAATATACTAATTATCTTTCTAACCATTATTGATTTTATCCTTGTTGCTTCTATTGCTGTACTTTTTTATGTGACTATACCTTTAAGTTCCACCAAAGTACTTTTTATTCCTAAAGGTAGTACTAGTAGTATTGTAACGTACCTAAACAAAAAAGGTTATGAATTAAACGCTCTTGATAAAACCATTATAAAAAGCCTTGGATACCCCCAAAGTGGTTGGATTGACCTAAAATCAAACTACATGACAAAAGGTGATTTTTTACATAAACTTACCACTTCAAAAGCAGCACTAAAAACTATCACTCTCATTCCAGGAGAAACCTCTTATTTCTTTTTACAAGATGTGGCTAAAAAATTCAATCTTTCTTATGAAAAACTAGCCAAGGTTTATACCCAACACGCTTTTAAAGTTGATGGAAATATCTTAGCTGAAACCTATAAGCTCCCTTATGGAATGAAAGAAGACCATCTTCTATTTTATCTCTTTTCACACACCAATAAAAAGTATGAAGCCTACTCTAAAAAAATCTTTGGAGAATACAATAAAAAGAATTGGTACAAATACATTATTATCGCCTCTATTATTCAAAAAGAGTCTGCTAGTATTGATGAAATGCCAACCGTTTCAAGTGTTGTCCATAATCGTCTAAAACTTAAAATGCCACTTCAAATGGATGGAACACTTAACTATGGGAAATACTCTCACAGTAAAGTCACCCCTGCTATGATAAAAAATGACACAACTTCATACAATACTTATAAAAATAAAGGCTTACCAGATAATCCTGTGTGTGCAGTAAGCCTTGATGCTATCAAAGCAGCTATTTTCCCCGCCCTTACAGACTACTTATACTTTGTAAAAGATGAAAAAACAGGGAAACACCGTTTTAGTAAATCTTATCGAGGTCATGTCAAAAATGTCAATGATTACAGGCGAGATAAACGAGCTAAAAAACTAGCAACAAAAAAGCAAGAAAAATCAATCAAAAAAGAGCAAACCGTTTTCCCAAAACCAAAAGAAGAAGAAAAGAAAAACAGCATCAAATCTCTTTGGAAAACAGTCAAATAATTACATAATGATTGTGCAAAAATGAAACAAGAATTTTAAACCCATAACTTCTGTGCTACCTTTCATTCATTCTTGATTAAAGTCATGATATTATATCCTCACATTTTTGGAGAAACAGGTTTTGAAGTAAAAAATCAAACCTTAACCTAACACAACTTAAGGAAAAAATATGTCACAAATCATTTACACAAGAGTTGATGAAGCACCAGCTTTAGCTACTTACTCATTTTTACCAATTATCAAAGCTTTTACTAAAAGTTCTGGTATTGAAATGGTAACAAAAGATATCTCTTTATCTGGAAGAATTTTAGCAACTTTTCCAGAGAACTTAACTGATGAGCAAAAAATTGGTGATCACCTAGCAGAGCTTGGAGAGTTAACCCAAGACCCAACTGCTAACATTGTAAAATTACCTAATATTTCAGCTTCAATTCCACAACTAAAAGCGGCAATTGCTGAATTACAAGACAAAGGTTACAATGTACCTAACTATGATGAAAGTGATGAGACAATTGCACGATACTCTAAAATCTTAGGTTCTGCAGTAAACCCAGTACTAAGAGAAGGTAACTCAGATAGAAGAGCTCCTGGTGCAGTTAAAAACTATGCTAAAAACAACCCACATAGAATGGGTGCATGGGCAAGTGATTCTAAAACTGACGTAGCTCACATGAGTGGTGATGATTTCTACGGGGCAGAAGTAGCAACAACAATGACAGAAGCAAATGATGTTAAAATCTCTTTCTTCAATGAAGCAGGAGTTGAGACAGTTCTTAAAGCATCAACTCCACTAGAAGCTGGAGAAGTTATTGATGCAACTAGAATGAGAGCGGCAGCACTTCAAGAGTTCTACCAAAACGCGATTGATGAAGCTAAATCAAGAGGTATTTTATTATCTTTACACCTTAAAGCAACAATGATGAAAGTTTCTGACCCAATCATGTTTGGATTTGCAGTTAAAGTATACTTCAAAGAGTTAATCGCTAAACATGGTGAACTGTTTGATTCTTTAGGTGTTAACTTCAACAACGGTTTAGGTGATTTATACTCTAAGTTAGATCAAGTAGATGTTGCAAAGAAAGAAGAAATCTTAGCTGATATTGATGCAGTATATGCAACTCAGCCAAAATTAGCTATGGTTAACTCTGATAAAGGAATTACAAACTTACACGTACCATCTGATGTAATTATTGATGCATCTATGCCTGCTATGATTAGAGGTGGTGGTAAAATGTGGAATGCTGAAGATCAAGAAGAAGATACATTAGCGATGATTCCAGACAGATGTTATGCACGATCTTTCCAAGCAGTTATTGAAGATTGTAAAGAAAATGGTGCATTAGACCCTGTGACTATGGGAACTGTTCCAAACGTTGGACTTATGGCTAAAAAAGCTGAAGAGTATGGATCTCATGACAAAACTTTCCAAGCTGCTGGAAAAGGTCAAATTAAAGTAATTGATAAAGATGGTAACGATGTATTCTGCTTTGACGTGGAAGAAGGTGATATTTTTAGAATGTGTCAAACAAAAGACGCACCAATCCAAGACTGGGTTAAACTAGCCGTTACAAGAGCTAGACTTTCTGAGACTCCTGCAATCTTCTGGTTAGATGAAAACAGAGGTCACGATGCAGAAATGATTAAAAAAGTTAACGCTTACTTACCACAACATGACACATCTGGACTTGACATCTCTATTGCTGCTCCAGTTGAAGCAACTAAAAGATCATTAGAAAGAATGAGAAAAGGTGAAGATACTATCTCTGTTACGGGTAATGTTCTTAGAGATTACAATACTGACTTATTCCCAATTTTAGAGCTAGGAACATCTGCTAAGATGTTATCAATCGTTCCATTAATGAAAGGTGGAGGATTATTTGAAACGGGTGCAGGTGGATCAGCTCCTAAGCACGTACAACAGTTCGAAAAAGAGTCATACTTAAGATGGGATTCATTAGGTGAGTTCATGGCTTTAGCAGCTTCTTTTGAGCACTTAGCAAATACTCAAGATAACAAAAGAGCACAAATCTTAGCAAACACTTTAGATAAAGCAACAGGAACATTCCTATTAAATGATAAATCACCTGCAAGAAAACTAGGTTCTATTGATAACAGAGGTTCACACTTCTATCTTGCAATGTACTGGGCACAAGAGTTAGCAGTACAAAATGATGATGCTGAACTTAAAGCTGAGTTTGAACCAGTAGCAAAAGCTATGACTGATAATGAAGATAAAATCGTTTCAGAATTAGTTGCAGCGCACGGTCAAGAAGCTGATTGTGGTGGTTACTACTTACCAGATGATGCAAAAGCATCAGCTGCGATGAGACCATCAGCAACACTAAACTCAATCATTGGATAATTTTAAACTAATTAGCCAAAATATTAAAGGGTAGGTTTTTTAACCTACCCTTTTTTTATGTTCATTTTTTATATCAAACTCGATATAATTCAAAAAATCAAAGATAAGGTCATTAACGTGATTAATAAAAAAGTAGGAATTATAGGTGTTGGAAATGTAGGTTCAACACTGGCTTATACCCTTGCATCAAAAGGGATTTGTTCAAATATCATTCTAAAAGATATTCGTGAAAACATTGTTCAAGCAATGGCTTTAGATATTTCACAAGCAGCTAATGCAGCTAAGTCACACACTGTTGTACGTTCTGCAGCTTCTGGTGAGGATTTACAAGGATGTGATGTCGTTGTTATCACTGCAGGACTTCCTCGAACACCAGGTATGAGTAGAGATGATTTATTGCTTAAAAATGCAAATATCATGCAAAGTGTTATGGATGATGTAAAAACCTACGCTTCAAACGCTATTATCGTTGTGGTATCAAATCCATTAGATGCTATGGTTTATGCTGCACTTAAACTCTCAGGTTTTCCAAGAGAACAAATTGTAGGAATGGCAGGTATTTTAGATAGTGCACGAATGTCACACTTTATCTTAGAAAAGTTAGGTTATGGTGCAGGACAAGTAGAGTCGTCAGTGATGGGTGGACATGGGGATGATATGGTTCCACTTCCAAATTTCTCAACAGTAGCTGGTGTTCCATTAAGTGAAGTATTAAGTAGTAAAGATATTCAAGAAATTGTTGATAAAACAAAAAATGGTGGGCTTCAAATTGTTAAGCTACTTGAAACTGGTTCAGCTTACTATGCCCCAGCACATGCAACCTCACTTATGGTTGAAGCTATTTTAAATAACCAAAAACGAATCTTTCCATGTGCTGTGATGCTTGAAGGTGAATATGGGCATGACAATATTGTTTCAGGAGTTCCTGTAATGCTTGGAAGTAAAGGGGTTGAGAAGATTATTGAACTTAACCTAAACGAAGAACAAGCTGCACTTTTTGCTAACTCTGTTGCATCAGTTAGAGAACTTACAACAACTTTAGATACAAAATTTTTCAACTAAAATAGTTAGGATAAACTCCTAACTATTGACACTCCACAC
>CAZIES010000108.1:0-8894 GCA_964538295.1 uncultured Arcobacter sp.
TGGAGATAAAAAGTGGATTGAGGATGGAAAACGAATTAATAGTGATTTTTTAAGTACTCAAGAAGAGGGGCAATATTATATTAAGTTTGATGACTTTTTTAGTATAATCCAGATTCAAAACAGTGAAGTTAAATATTTATTGAATAAGGTGATGTTATAGGCTAACTCATTAGCCTTTTTAGGGTTTTGCTATTTTTTAATAAAAAGTAGTCATTAAGTTAAAAGAACCCGAAAAAATTATGAAGGAATTTTTTTGGTTAAAAAATCATATGCTAAAGTAAATATTTTTTTAAAAATTGCTGGCAAACGTAATAATTACCATGAATTAGTCTCCCGGTTTGTACGTGTTAAAAATCTTTATGATACAATAAGTTTTATTGAAAAGAAAAGTGACACTTTTATTTTAGAGGGCAATTTTGGCTGTCAAATGAAAAAAAATACAATTTATAAAGCTTATTTAGCACTTGTTGAAGTGGATAAAAAAGTTGAAGAGTATTTCAAAAACTATTATGTGACAGTGGATAAGAAAATTCCTGAGTTTGCAGGACTTGGTGGTGGAAGCTCCAATGCAGCAACGTTTATGCTTATGGTAAATGAAGTATGTAAGTTGGACTTATCTAAGGATAAGTTAGCACAAATAGGAGTAATAATAGGTGCGGATGTGCCTTTTTTTATTTATGAGTATAATAGTGCAAATGTCACAGGTATTGGCGAAAGTGTCACTAAATTTGAGGAAGAAGAACTTAATATTGAAACAGTTACACCTAAAATAGCTTGTAATACGGGCGTTATTTTTTCATCATTTAGGGATAAATTTTATAAAGAAGTGTCACAAAATGAAAGAGAAAAGTTACTCTCAATGTGTTCAGCCCAAGTACTAAGAAAGTACGATATAAACGAGGCTAATGACCTCTATTTACCTGCAGTGACACAATATGAAGAATTAAAAAGTTTTGAAAAAGAAAATTGGTATTTTTCTGGTTCAGGAAGTTCGTTTTTTAGGGTGGTAGAAGATAATGAGTAAAAAAGAAAAAAACCTAAGTTTGACGTTTAAGAATAAGAAGGCATTTCACGATTATTTTATCTTAGATACATTGGAAGCTGGAGTAGAATTAAAAGGAAGTGAAGTAAAAGCTATTAGAGAAGGACGTGTTAATTTAAAAGATTCATTTATACGAATTGTGAAAAATGAAGTCTTTATTTTTAATATGCATATTACTCATCTCTCCACTGCTCATGCAACCTATCGACCCCAAGAAAACCGCGATAGAAAACTACTACTTCACAGGCGTGAAATTGATAAGCTTTTTAGTAAGGTAACAAAGGATGGAATAACGATTGTACCGTTAAAGTTGTACTTTAATTCAAAAAATATGGTCAAGCTTCAAATAGCAACGGCACAAGGTAAAAAGCTTCATGACAAAAGGGAAGATTTAAAGAAAAAAACCATGCAAAGAGAGACCCAACAAGCACTGAAAAATTGGAAATAATAATGAGTATCAAAGTGAAAAAAATATTATAAAAATTTCTTATGAATTACAAATTGTAACCCTTTTAAAATTTAAACAAAACTTAAAAAAAAAACTAAATTATTAAGCTTAATTTAACTGCTCTTTAGATAATATTTTCGCAATGAGTGACATTTTTGTGACTTGTATATAAAAAATTAGTAGGAGGAGATTGATGCAAAACGGTGCACAAATAGAGTATGATTACTCGATTGCAAAAGCCTTTACATTTGCAACAATTCTGTTTGGTATCATTGGTATGTTAGTTGGTGTTATTCTGGCATTTCAAATGGCTTTCCCTGAGTTAAACAACTTAGCGGGTGAGTATGGTACATTCAGTAGATTAAGACCTTTACACACAAATGGTGTTGCTTTTGGTTTTACTCTTAGTGGTATTTTTGCTACATGGTATTACATTGGGCAAAGAGTACTTAAAGTTTCTTTAAAAGAATCTCCATTTTTAATGGCAGTAGCTAAGTTACATTTCTTACTTTACTTCATTACGATTCTTTTAGCGGTTGTTACACTTTTAGCTGGTATCACAACATCTAAAGAGTATGCTGAATTAGAGTGGCCAATTGATATTCTTATCACTGTATGGTGGGTATTATGGGGAATTGGTATTTTTGGTTTAATTGGAATTAGAAGAGAGCGAACACTTTATATTTCAATTTGGTACTTCATTGCTTCATTTTTAGCAGTAGCAATGTTACACCTATTTAACTCAATGGCAGTACCAACTGCATTATTCTCTGGATACGGGGACTGGTATCACTCAGTTTCAATGTATGCAGGTTCAAATGATGCATTAGTTGAGTGGTGGTATGGACATAACGCAGTTGGATTTGTATTTACAGTTCCAATTATTGCAATGATTTACTACTTCTTACCAAAAGAGTCTGGTCAAAACGTATACTCTTATAAGCTATCTATCTTAGCTTTCTGGGGATTACTATTTGTTTATCTTTGGGCTGGTGGACACCACTTAATTTACTCAACAGTTCCAGATTGGATGCAAACTATGGGATCTGTAATGTCAGTTGTACTTATTTTACCATCATGGGGATCTGCGATTAACATGCTTTTAACTATGAAAGGTGAGTGGCAACAGTTACAATCTAATACATTAATTAAGTTTATGATTTTAGCATCTACTTTCTATATGTTATCAACAATTGAAGGACCTATTCAGTCTATTAAATCTGTAAATGCAATTGCACACTTTACTGACTGGATTCCAGGACACGTTCATGATGGTACTTTAGGGTGGTTAGTATTCATGATTATGGCTGCATTATTCCATATGGCTCCAAGAATGTACGGAAGAGAAATTTACTCTAAATCATTAATGGATACACAATTCTGGTTACAAACTACAGCGATTGTATTATACTTTACATCAATGTGGATTGCAGGTATTACTCAAGGTATGATGTGGAGAGCTTATGACGAGTACGGTTCATTAGTATACTCTTTCATTGATACAGTAAATGTATTACAACCATACTACGTAATTAGAGCAGTTGGTGGGTTAATGTACTTAATTGGTTTCTTCATGTTTGCATACAACATGTATAAAACAGCGACTGCAGGTAGAGTTCTTGATAAAGAACCTGTTAACGCAACGCCAGTAGCTGCATAAGAAGGAGGGATTATTATGTTTCATTGGTTCGAACAACGACCGTTTTTCTTTGCGGTATTAGTATTTATTTTTATTGCATTCGCAGGTATTATTGAAATTATTCCTGACTTTGCAAAACAGGCACGTCCTACAGTTGGTACAAAACCATACTCAATTTTAGAGTTAACTGGTAGACACGTATATATTAAAGATAGTTGTAACGCTTGTCACTCTCAAATGATTAGACCATTTAAATCAGAAACTGATAGATATGGTATGTATTCATTAAGTGGTGAGTATGCATATGATAGACCATTCTTATGGGGATCTAAAAGAACTGGTCCAGACTTAATGAGAGTTGGTAACTACAGAACAACTGATTGGCACGAAAACCATATGATGGATCCTGTATCTGTTGTTCCTGGTTCAATTATGCCAGCTTATCCACACCAGTTTACAAACATAGCTGATGTTGAAACAGCTTACGGTGAAGCTGTAACTGTTAAAGAAGTATTCAACACACCTTATGATGTAGATTTAGATGGTGATGGAAAAATTGATGTTCCTTTAGGAACATTTGAAGAAGCAAGTGCATTGGCTTTAGAAGAAGCAAAAGCAATTGCGGCTGATATGAAAAATCAAGCTGTGAAAGATGCCGTAGCAAACGGTAAAATTCCTGAAATTGTTGCGTTAATCGCGTACATGAATTCTTTAAAATAGAGGTTTAAATGAGTCATCAAGAACTAGTTGATTTACAAGGGTATGCAAAGTTTTTTCTACTCCTTGTTGTATTTATTGTATTTTACTCGTATGCTTGGTCTATTTATAGACGAGATAAAAAGGGTGAAAGAGATTATGAAAAATACTCCGATTTAGTCCATGATGATTCTATTCAATCTGATCCTCTTGAAGATAGAAAAAATATAAAAGACGAGAAGGAGAACTAATATGAAATCTATGGTTATAGGTGGAATTATTCTTATCATCGCTTTAATGGCAGGAACTTACTTTGTAGCAGGTGATGCTTTTATTAGTGATGATTATATTAATAGTTTAACTATGCTTGGTGCCTTAGCAATTATTACAATTACCGTATTTGTTGCACTGAAGTATATTAATCAAATGAAAAATGATACTGCTGGTGGTGATCTAGCAGAAGAGAAGTGGGATGGTATTGGTGAGTATAAAAACCCAATTCCTACAGGTTGGGGACTTGCATTTATTGGATCAATTGTTTGGATGTTATGGTACTGGACAGTTGGTTATCCAACAAATGGATTCTCTCAAATTGGTCAATGGAATGAAGAGACATTAGAGTATAATGCTAAATTCGCTTCTAAATGGGAAAACCCATCTAAAGAAGATTTAGTTGCAATGGGTGAATCTATCTATTTAGTACAGTGTGCACCATGTCATGGTGTTGATGCTGAAGGTATTGATGGAAAAGCACAAGACTTAACTAAAAGAATCTTAAAATCTTCAGTTGTTCACGTTATTAATAACGGTTCAAATAGCTTTAAATCTGCATATCCAGGTGGAATGCCAGCAGGTATGGCAGCAGGTGCTGATGTTGATGCAATTGCAGAGTACGTAGCTGGTGGATTTAAAGGTGAACAACCTGCAGCTTATGCAGCTTGTGCAGGATGTCACGGAGCAGATGGAAAAGGTATTGCATTTGTAGGTCCAAATATCGCTGAGTATGATGACGCAGTTATTTCAGCAGTATTACAAGATGGTAAAAAAGCTAATATTGGTGAGATGCCAAACTTCAAAGGTAGACTTAATGCTACTCAAGAAAAAGCACTTGCTAATTACATTAGAAGTTTAGGAGAGTAAGATGGCTGGAAATTCTCAAATGAACGATAACGAAAGAGGATTATTTGCTTTAAATGGTATTACAGGTATGTTAATTGCAACAGTATTACTATTATCAATCCTTGCAGGATTAACTGTATTAGGTATTGGTGCACAGCAAAATAATGCACAAAAATTTTATAAAATCAACCAAGACTTAAATGGTCTTAAAGCTAACAGTGCTGATAATGTTAATCAGTACGAGCTTGTTGGTAAGAAGTAAGGAGTAAGAGATGGATAAAATAATTGGATTACTATTATTAGTATCGGCATTGCTTTCTGCTTACCTTTCATTCTTCGACTCAGCAAGAGTATACGTAGGATAAATGAAAGCTTTAAAACTTTTAAAAGTAGCAGTGGTTTCACTGCTACTTTTTTTTATCACAACTGCAAGCGCGACAACTTTTATGCTCAAGGGCGATAACTATATTATCGATGAACGAGTACAACAAAAAATCACTGAAATTGGAAATGAATTAAAAACAAAAACAAACGTAAGTGTCTACGTTTATATAAAAAATTCCTATGGGCTTCAAAAAGAGATGCCAATGGTGGAAAAATTTAAAAATATTAAAAAGAAAGAATTAGAACTACAAAATAGTTTACAAAAACCATATGTTTTGTTGACCATGTCGATGGAAGATATTCATGTAAACTTATTAACTTCGCAAGATTTACAATCAATAATAGATAAAGATGATGTACTTAATGGCTATGTGATACCATTATTAGCATCAAAAGATAAAAATGAATTATACGCAAAAGCAAGTGCAGCTGTACTTAATGGTTATGGGCAAATTGCAGATGTTGTTTCAAAACATAATAATATCAAGCTTGAAACAAATATCGGTAACCAAGGTAAAGTAACAGGAACAATTTGGAAAGTATTTATGTACACAATAATTGTGGGTGGAATACTTCTTTATACTTATGCAGTTATGCGGCGTAGAAAGTAAAATAATGAAAAAAAGAAACTACTGGCCACTATTGTTTATCGGTCTTTTTTCATACACTTTAGGAATGATTATTTGGACGATTACAAGTGCGGTTAAAACTCCTGTGCATGAAGATAAAACTTTTTTAACAAAATATCAACAAGTAGATGATAAGTTTAATGAGATACTTGCATCCAATGATAATTTTAAAAGAAAGTATGATTTTACAATTACTATTAATGGAAAAGCCTTTGGATTAACAACAGAAGATATCTTCTATTCACGACGTGTTTTAGAAGAGCGATCAATGCATAAAGATTTGTTAAAAAAAGGTGAAAATAAAATTGTTATTACCTTAGAAGATAAGCAAAAAAATAGAATAAAAGATGCTACAATTGCTTTTAGAGTTACAAAAGCGACAAATAGTAAAGCAGATATGGATTTTTCAAACAGTGAAAACCAAACTGAGAGTTTTAGTTCGCTAGTAAATATACCAATACAAGGAAATTGGAATATTACTGGTACTGTTGAGACAAAAGATGGTAGCAAAGGATATTTCTATATAAAAACCAATGCACTCTAGCACTTTTAATAAAAAACTTCTTATATTCCCTACTAGCAGAGCTATTAGGGAATATTTAAAAAACTTCACAACAACTAATACCCTTTTACCTACATTTTTGACCATAGATGAATTTTTAAAAAAAGTATTGCTTTTTGAATCTAGACATTTTATTGATGAAGAGGAGCGTTTTTTATACCTAAAAGAGGCAGCTAATGTTAAAGGACTAGATGCCTTAGGATTTTCCAACGAATTTAGCTTTTTCTTTAAACAAAGTGATTATCTGTTTCGATTTTTTGGCGAAATGGCAAGTGAGAAAGTTGATATTGATACTTTAACTGACTTTGATACTTATGAGTTTTATTATGAACATATTGAAATACTTAAAGTCATCTATCAAAATTATCTTAATATTTTAGATAAAAATAGTGCAGTAGATAAGATTAACCTATCTCAACACTACACAATAAATCAAAATTTTTTAAATAAATTTGATGAAATTGGACTTTTTTTTGAAGGTTATTTGACTAAGATAGAGTTTGAGATTATTAGTAATGTTGCAATAAAAATACCATTTTTTGTCAATTTGACAGTTAATGAATATAATCAAAAATCAATAGAAGCCTTCAAAGAAATAGGTTTTTCTTTAAATAGTCATACAACGTATACTATCAATCTAACTACAAAAGAGATAATAAGAAGTACTATAAATCATCAAAACAATCAATTTGTTAATATAGAAGCCTTTAATAGTCGAACCAATCAAATTGCCTACATAAAAAAATCAATTACTACGATGTTAGATAATGGTATTGAAACCTCTAAGATTGCTTTGATTTTACCTGATGAAAGTTTTGCATTACAACTTCAGCTCTATGATAATGAGGGTTATTTTAACTATGCTATGGGTTTAAATATTTATAATGAAAAACTTTACAAAAATCTTTTAGCTATTATTGAGTATCTAAATGACGAAGAGTTAAAAGCAGTTGATGAATTACTGTTTTTAAAGATTGATAAAGTGTTTATAGATGAAAATATCAAAAAAGTTTACAATGATAATGTTAATGAAACTACATTTAATGAACTGGTATCTTATTTAAGAAGTATAGAACATAATGAAGAACTTTTAGATAAATTTGATGAAACCGTATTTAGACTAAACCAGCTGTTATTTAAAACAGAACAAATACTTTCAACGAAAGAGGCTATAAAGATACTTTTTCAAAAAGTTTCAAAAATCACACTTGATGATATAAGTTCTGGACCTATAACTGTTATGGGACTATTAGAGAGTAGGGCAGTAAGTTTTGATGGATTGATTATTGTTGATTTTAACGAAGGGTTTATTCCTAAGCGCTCAGTTAAAGATAAGTTCTTATCAACGGCACTTAAAAAAGGGGTTAACCTACCTACTTCACAAGACAGAGAAAACCTTCAAAAGTACTATTACCATCGTGTTATTACCCAAGCAAAAGAGGTGTATATTGCTTATGTGAAAAATGAAACAATGCAAATTAGTCGCTTTGCTAGTGAACTGTTTAAAGATAAAAAACTTGATACATCGATACAAGATGACAGGTACAAACACATTCTATTTAATCGGCATAAAATTAGCCATTTTGATTTGGAGGTTGGTTTAGAAATAGATTTATCAAAATTAACATGGTCTGCAACTTCATTAAAAACTTACTTAACTTGCAAAAGGAAGTTTTACTTGAGTTATATCAGTGCTATAAAAGAACATAACACCTCTTTAAAGCCACAAGGATATGAATTAGGAGATTTGATTCATAAAACACTTTATAAGCTTTATACGCAATATAAAGGTGCTCAAATTAGCTATGAAAAGCTTTTAGATATTTTAAATGAGACAAAAAAAGAAAATGCCTATCTTTTGCTTGACATTGAGATTTGGAAAAAAAGATTAAAAAGTTTTATAAGCTATGAGGAAGAACGGTTTAAAAACAGTTTAGAAGTTTTAGCTTTAGAACAATCTTTTATGATAGAGTATAAAGGAATAAAACTAAAAGGTGTGATTGATAGGATTGATAAATGTAATGACAGCCTGCTTGTATTGGATTATAAAACTAGCAGTTCGTTAAAAATAGATACCATAAAAAATTACGAAAAAACAAAAGACTTTCAGTTAGAATTTTATTTTTTAGCAGCTAAAGAGTTATATAGTTTAGCAAATATTGAAACCTACTATTATGATTTATATGAAAATAGTTTAAAAGAGGAAGTAACATTAGTGCCTAAGTTAGAGTTACTGGATAATATTTTAGAACAATTACGCACTACCAGTGTAAAATTTGATAAGTGTGAAGAGAAACCTACGTGTTTGTATTGTGATTATAAAATCATCTGTGATAGGTAGAGTAAATAGGTTTCTTATTTACTCTAAAGTAATT
>CAZIES010000109.1:0-8852 GCA_964538295.1 uncultured Arcobacter sp.
CTAAATTTTCATTAAGTAAAA
The DNA here is from genome assembly GCA_964538295.1 of uncultured Arcobacter sp. Taxonomy (GTDB): domain Bacteria; phylum Campylobacterota; class Campylobacteria; order Campylobacterales; family Arcobacteraceae; genus Arcobacter_A. Next base: position 22 of record CAZIES010000109.1, read on the forward strand.
TTTGTTCGATATTGTGTTTTTTGCATACGTTAACAAAAATACGGGCTAGTGTTTCGTAGTTTGCTGAGTTCTTGTCTCTAAAGCAGGCAAAATTCACCTCTGTTTTACTAAGCGTTTCATCAAGTTTTTTTTCAAATAGGGCTTCATCATTACTGTAATAACTTGGATCAGTTATGAGGTAATGAATTAGTGCTTCATTCATAAAGAGTCTTTTCCTTCACACAGTCTTTACATTAAAGTTATATGATTTAAATAGAAATCATATAAGGAGTATATTATGAAGTTTCTAATAGGTATATTAATTTTTTTAACACTTCTTTTTTCTAATGAGATACAAACAATTGATGATAGAGGTATTCAACTCAAGATTCACACAATAGGCTGGAAAACTAATTGGAAAAAACATACGATAAATTATGATGAACTTTTAAGTGGAGGTCCAACAAAAGATGGGATTCCTCCTATTGATAAACCAAGTTTTGAGGGTGTTAGTAGTGCTCGATACTGGCTTAAAGATAGGGAACCTGTTATTTTTGTTAAAGTTAATGATGAGGTAAAAGCTTATGCTTTGCAAGTGCTTATTTGGCATGAGATTGTTAATGATACCATAGGTAACAAAAAAATATCGGTAACTTTTTGTCCTTTATGTAATGCTTCAATTGTATTTGATAGGAATTTGGATGGTAAACTTTATGATTTTGGAACCTCTGGGCTTTTACGACACTCTGATTTAGTGATGTATGATCGACAAACTGAATCGTTATGGCAACAGTTTACAGGTACCGCTATTGTGGGTGAATTAACTAATAAAATACTCACGCAAATTCCTTCTTCAATTATGAGTTTTAAAGAAGTGTATACCCGCTACCCTAATGTAAAGGTACTCTCCAAAGATACAGGTTATTTTAGGGATTATGGACGAAATCCTTATGCTGGCTATGATGATGTTAACCAAACACCATTTATGTTAAAAGAAGAAGCAGATGGAAGGCTTCTTCCAATGCAACGGGTTGCAACGGTAAGTTTATCAAAGGAAGATAAAGCGTATAGTTATGCAAAAGTAAAGAAAAAAAGAGTTATCAATGATAAGTTTGGAACTAAAAATTTAGTACTTTTTTATGGTGAAAATGTTGCTTCGGCTTTAAATAAAAGTGATATTGCAACTTCAAAAGATAGTGGGACAGTCGTAATTTTTGATAGTAAACTAAAAGACAAAGTATTAGAGTTTTATTATGATAAAGGGATGTATTATGATAAACAAACACAATCAAAATGGAACCTTTTTGGTGAAGCAATTGATGGAAAATTGAAAGGTGAGAAACTAAAACCTATTGTCTTTGGTAGTCATTTTTGGTTTGCGTGGGCAGTCTTTAAACCCGATACTATTATCTATAAATAAGAAAAATTAGAGATAAAAAAAGGGAAGAGTTTACCTCTTCCCTTTTATAAAAGTTATTAAAACTCTTAGTGATGATTATTCGGCTCTCCATAAGAGACATCTAGTCTCTTAGTGGTGATCCTCTTCAGCCATCATAACAGAACCTGCAATATAAACGTATGTTAAGATTGCAAAAATGAATGCTTGTAAGAATCCAAATGCTGTTAATAAGAAGAAAGCTGGTAATGGTAATAACCAAGGTACTAACATTAAAAGTACCATTAAGAACATGTCATCCCCTCTAATTGAACCGAAAAGTCTGAACGATAAAGAAACGATTCTAGAAAGATGTGAAATTATCTCAATTGGGAACATTAAAGGAGCAAGTACAGGCATTGGTCCCATAAAGTGTTTAAAGTAGTTAACAAAACCATTTAATTTAATACCTACGTAGTTGTAGTATACGAATACCATTAATGCTAATGATAATGTAAAGTTAATATTACTTGTTGGTGATTCAAAACCTGGAATAACACCAATCATATTACTAAAGAATACAACAAGTGCTAATGAACCAATTAATGGTAAATACTGTCGTGCGTTTTTCTCACCCATTGTGTCAGCACCCATTGCAATAACACCACCGATAAACGCTTCTAAAACATTTTGCGAACCAGTTGGAACTAGTTGCATTTTTTTTGTAGCCGCTCTGGCTAATAAAAAGATTACCGCAATTACTAAAATAAAGTGCGATAAGATTATCCACTCTTGTCCGTGTCCACCAATTGAACCCAAGAATGTAAATAGTCTTCCTTCCATTTTCTTCCTTTACTAATTTTCTTTGTCTAAAATATGTTGAGCATTATATATTTACTTTGCTAAAAATTTTATAAATGTCTGAAGCAAAAATTTAGATATGTTTAAATCTGTAACCATTTTGTTTCAATTTTTCCCGAATGAGTTTTTGATGCTCTTCTCCTTTTGTCTCTAAAGCAATCGTAACATGGGCTTCTCCAAACTCTAATTTAACAGAATCTCTATCATAATCAATTTGTACAATATTTGCACTACACTCTTTAAAGATTTCAGTTAAACGCATGAGAGAACCTGGTTTATCAATAAGTGTTACGATTAAATTCATTTTTCTGTTTGATTTAACCAACCCTTTTTCAATAATTTGAGAAAGCATGGTAACATCAATATTTCCACCACTAATAACAGCACATACTTTAGAGTCTTCTACTTCTATTTTTTCATGCATGATTGCGGCAGTTGCAACTGCACCTGCACCTTCAACCACAAGTTTATGACGTTCTAGTAAAAACAAAATGGCATTGGCAATTTCATTATCATTGACTTCAACAATATCATCTACATAGTCAATAATCATATCAAGAAGTTTGGGATTAACATCTCTTACAGCAATACCATCTGCAATGGTTCGAACACTTTTAGAATCAATGGGTACTTGCGAACGGTATGACTCTTTCATTCCAGGTGCCCCACTTGCAACAACACCGATAATTTTAATATCAGGATTAATACTTTTTGCTGCAATTGCAATACCCGCAATGAGCCCACCACCACCAATTGGAACAATCAGCTGTTTTAAATCGGGGATTTGTTCTAAAATTTCCAAACCAAGGGTTCCTTGTCCTGCAATGACATCATCATCTGCAAAGGGGTGAATAAACTCTTTATTGTTATCATGGGCAAACTTTTGAGCTGCCTCATAGGCTTCATCAAAATTTTCACCAATTAGTTCAACTTTTGCCCCATAAGACATAACCCCACTTACCTTTGTTAAAGGGGTTGCTTCTGGCATAAAAATGGTGGCTTCGCAGTTAAAGTATTGTGCTGCAAAGGCTAGTCCTTGAGCATGATTTCCAGCACTTGCTGCAACAACTCCGCTATCTTTTTTTTCAGAGGAGAGTTTAGCTACTCTATTAAAAGCACCTCTAAGTTTAAAACTTCCTGTAAGTTGAAGGTTCTCTTTTTTGAAAAAAATTTCACTATTAAAGGTTTCACTTAAAATTGGTCCCTTAGTTAAGGGGGTATTTTCTACAACATTGTGTAGATTTTCTTTGGCTTCTTTTATGTCATTTAATGTTATCATTGCGATTCTTTTATATGTGAGTTAAAAGTGAATATTATCCAAAAAAATATTTTAAAGTAATAAGGTCGTCTGTGAAGTTTACATTTGTAACCCTGTTCCCAAATTTAATTGAACCCTATTTTTATGATTCTATTTTAAAACGTGCTATTGAGGCAGGATTTATAAGTTATGATTTTTATGATCCACGAGATTATACCAATAATAAGCATCTAAAAGTAGACAAACCAATGGTTGGTGGAGGGGCAGGTATGCTTATGACTTGTCAACCTCTATTTGATTGTTTGGATGCCATCAAAGAAAAAAATCCTGATGCCTATTTAATTTTTCCACTCGCTGCGGCTAAACCTTTTAAACAAAATGATGCTAAACGACTAGCCAAGAAAAAAAATATTGTTTTTGTGAGTGGAAGATATGAAGGAATTGATGAAAGAGTGATTGAAAAGTATGCCAATGAGGTGTTTTCAATTGGAGAGTTTATCTTAACAGGTGGGGAACTACCCTCTCTAACAATGGCAGATGCCATTTCTAGAAATGTTGATGGAGTGCTTGGAAATGCTGATTCACTGACGATGGAGAGCTATGAAAACAACCTTTTAGAAGCGCCATCTTTTGCGAAACCTGAAAATTTCCAAAATTTAAGTGTTATTAAAGAATTCTTAAAGGGAAACCATAGTAAAATTCACGACTTAAAATATAACTTGGCTATGTGCAAGACGAAATACTTTAGACCGAGTTTAGTTACAAATAAAAAAACAAAATAAAAAGTGTGATACCCCGTATCTTGCAAAAACGGGCACTTTCACCAAAGGGAAAATATGAAAAATAGATATATTGCGAGCTTCGAAGCAGCGCAAATTGCAGAGAAAGAGATTCCTCAGTTCAGAGCTGGAGATACTGTAAAACTTGGTGTTGAGATTAAAGAAGGTGAGAAGAAAAGAGTTCAAACTTTCGAAGGTGTAGTAATTGCACGACAAGGTGAAGGTACTGGTTCTACTTTTACTGTTAGAAAAATTGGTGCTAACTCTGTTGGTGTTGAGAGAATCTTCCCATTATACTCTGACTCTTTAAAATCATTTGAAGTAGTAAGACGTGGTAAAGTAAGAAGAGCTAAGTTACACTACCTAAGAGGATTAACTGGTAAAGCTGCTAGAATTAAAGAGCTTAAAAAGTAATCAAACTAAGGAACTTTTCCTTAGTTTACTTTGACGATGTCAAAGATTTTAATCCACACAGCACTCCTTAGCGAAGCGCAAGCAATTATTAACTTCCTAAAATTAAAACAAGATAACTCTGCTCAAAATTTACCTAATAATTCTAAACTTTATAGTGATGATAAAACTCTTTTGATTGTATCCGGTATGGGAAAATCAAACACAATAGATGCATTAATGTATATGTTTAAAAACTATGAGATTTCTAAAGCAATTAATATTGGTATTGCAGGGTGTGGTGATAGTAGTATTAAAATAGGAACACTATTTTGTACCAATAAACTTTTCCCAAATATTAATTTTGCACCAATTACAACAGTGGATGAGCCTTTAGATAGTGATGAAGATTTACAAACCCTTTTAGTAGATATGGAAGCAAAATACTTTTTGCAAGTTGCAAAGGAATATATTAAAGATATTACAATTTTAAAAGTGGTATCGGATCATTTGGATACGCAAATTCCTAAAAAAGCATTTGTGATTGAGCTAGTACAAAATAGTCTGCCTCAATGGAAAAAACTCTTAGTTTAACTCATGAACTACGAAGAAAAATTTAAACAACATATTGTAAAAACAAACTTTAATAATCTTTCACCATCTACGCAAGAGTTTATAAAATTAAAAGCGTACGAATATCAGTTTTCATTTCAAGAGTTACGCCAACTTGTTGATTTTGCTATTGATTTTAGAATGTGGCATGAAGAGGATATTAATAATATCTTTAAAGATGAATACCCTAGTAAAAAACACGCTTTTTCACATATACGAAATGTGTGGGAAACATTAAAAAAAGAACCAAACTCTTATAAAAAGTTCTCAAAAGAGCTTTATAAAGAGGATGTGAGAAAATTTAGCTTTACCTCTTTTGAAGGAGATAAAACTGCTCTAGGAGCTTGTCCTGTTGCCAGTCCTAATACTCGATGTTGTAATCTTTTGACCCTTGATGCAGTCCAATCATGTGGTTTTGATTGTTCGTACTGTTCTATTCAAAGTTTTTATAATGAAAACAAAGTTGGTTTTGATAAAAATTTTAAGGAGAACCTTAAAAGTTTGCAACTTGACCCTAACCAAATCTATCATATTGGAACAGGGCAGAGCTCCGATTCATTAATGTGGGGAAACAAAGAGGGAATACTGGATGCTCTTTTTGAGTTTGCTCTAAAAAATCCTAATGTTATTTTGGAGTTTAAAACCAAATCAAATAATATTAAGTACTTTTTAGAAAATGAGGTGCCTTCAAATATTATATGTACATGGTCTCTTAATACCCCAACTATTATTGATAATGAAGAGCATTTAGCTGCCTCATTAGAAGAGCGTTTAGATGCAGCACGAAAAGTTGCCAATAAGGGTGTGCTTGTAGGGTTTCATTTTCACCCTATTGTTCAATATGAAAACTATTTGGATGAGTATGAAAAAGTTTATAAGCAGTTACTTACAATGTTTACGCCTAAAGAAGTAGCATTAGTAAGTCTTGGAACACTCACCTTTATTAAACCCGTTATTCAAAAGATACGAAGTCGAAACTTTAAAAGTAAAATTTTGCAAATGCCTTTTGAGGATGCAAATGGAAAAGCATCCTACTCTTTAGAGACTAAAAGAGAGATGTTTAAGCATGCTTATGATACTTTTAAACCTTGGCATAAAGAGGTCTATTTTTACCTTTGTATGGAAGATGAATCTTTATGGAAAGAAGTCTTCGGGTTTGAGTATATCTCCAATAATCAAATGGAAGATATGATGAAGATGTCTTATATGAATAAAATTAATAGTTTAGTCTAATTTACATCTCTCTGTTTTTGCAACATCCAATGAATGAAATACATGTTCTATAGCTTTTTCTATTTCATTTGAGCGGCTATGAAGTACTTCATTGTTGGAATTATTTGAACTTTCATTTATGTAGAGTTGTACATTACTATGAAACTGTTCATGAACAGTTTTTAAATGATTCCAATTATTTGTTTTTGTAAATTCTAATTGTTTGTTTTCTTGTTCTAAAATCCATTTTCCTAAATCACATTCATTATGAGTTTTTACACTCCATTTATTTTTTGTTCCTAATTTTTTAAAGTTATTATTTTTGAAATTTATATGATCAAGTTTTAATTTATTAATATAAAATGCCATATCTACATCACAAACTTGATTTCTAGACTCAGGATTAAATTTGACAAATTGAGCTACTTCTAAAAGATTATTTGATAGGGTTTTTACTTCATGCGATAATTCATTCATATCAGATGCAACGACTGTATTTTGTTGGGTTGTCTGATTTAATTGTTTGATAGCTTCGTTAACTTGATTGAGTCCTTCTTCTTGTTCATTACTTGCAGAACTTACATTATTTATAATCTCTTTTGTTTCAGTAATCTTAGAGTTTAAATTATCATATCCTGTAATCATGTTACTTGCAATTGCTTTTCCTTCATTTGCTTTTTCTGTTGCATTTTCAACGAGTTTTTTGATTTCTTTAGCTGCTTCTGCACTTCTTGATGCAAGATTTCTTACTTCTTGTGCAACAACGGCAAAGCCTTTTCCAGCTTCACCTGCAGTTGCTGCTTCAACAGCAGCATTAAGCGAAAGGATATTCGTTTGGAAGGCTATATGATCAATAATTGTAATAGCATCATTAATAGAACTAACTTGAGAATTTATATCATCCATAGAGGTAACTGTTTTTATTGCTAAGGAATTTCCTTTGGTTGCAGAATTTGTTAATTCATTGGCAAGGGTATTCATTTTGTTTACATTTTTATTGTTGCTATTTACATTTGTTGTTATTTCAGAAATAGCAGTAGCAGTTTCTTCTAATGAAGAGGCTTGTTGTTGGGCTGAACTTGACAAGGTTTCTGCATTTGTTGATAAAATATTAATATTTTTAGATAGCTGTTCACCTGAGTTTATAATCATTGCTAAAAGTTCAGATACATTTGTACCTATTGCTTTTGTTCCAGAAATGATAGCTCCTAAGTCTCCACCTGCATCTTTAATATTTAAGTCATAAGCATAATTTGACTTAGCGTACTCTGTAAGCGCATCTGTGATATGATTCATTTTTGTATTAATATCAATCACCATATCATTTAATTTATTTTTAACTTCATTAATTCCAGGATTATTGGCAGTTTTTTCAATGCTATATGAATAAAATCCCATTTTAACTTTTGTTAGTACATCTTCTACTTCATTTATGACTAGAACATCTTGATCTAATCCCTCTTTGATATTTTCGATATTTTTATTAATAATAATAGCCATATCTCCAAGTTCATCTTTATTTTCAATATAGATTGGATTTATTGACTCTTTTTCTCTATTTAAATAATCAAAGAATTCAAGTAATCCTTCTTGAAAATTTTTAATAGATGCCATAATTCCCTTAGAAATAAACATTGAGACTAAAGCAACAATGAGTATGAGAACAGATGAGTAAATGATGAGAGTTGTAATTAGATTACTTAATAATTCTTTATATCTTTTTTTACTTGCAATAGTCTCTTTTTTTAAGACACTTAATATACTTATGAGATTTTTCTTTACTTTTCTCCATTTAGAAAGACGGTTAGTTAAATCTAGTTGTGATATTTTTCTATTACTAGTAATATTTGAATTGATTTCAAGAATAATATCTTCCCACTCTTTATAACTTGGTAAGATGGTATTGTAAGATTTTTTGTCAATTTTTTTTAGTTTTTCTAAAAAATCTTTTACTTTTTTATAGCCTAAATGCATAGTTTTTTTTGCTTTTTTATCTTGAAAATTCATAAAAACAACGCCTGAAGCACTATTATACATCAGTCCACCTATTAACATTGATTTTAAGTGGCTTTGTGTTGTTGCAAGTTTATTGGATTGTTTGTACTCATCTTGTATAGTATTAAGAGAGTAAAGAATATTTGCTCCAAGAATCATCATTCCAATGATGATAAGAGCAAGATTAAGTTTTAATTTTTTATTAATTGACATATTTTTAAACAATGAAATTTCTCCTAAAGTATATATTAAATAGTAAAATTAATATTTTTTTATAATTTTAACTTATAATTAGAAATAAAATAGTATATGAAAAGAGTATTAAAATAGTACTATTTTATTTAAAAAGTTATAGATTTACGTAGAATAT
>CAZIES010000110.1:0-8827 GCA_964538295.1 uncultured Arcobacter sp.
ATAAAAAACATGCTTATCAAAGACTTACACAAGCTGGATGGAGTCATTATAAAGTTACAAATTATTCTATAGTAGTAAATATACTAATTTTTTGTTTAGTTTACTATATTCCAAATATTTTTATTTCATTTTTATTATCTTTAATATTATTATTTAGTATAATGAAATTTATTGATTATAAAAAGGCTTTTTCATAATGTTTAATATTGATAAACGTATGTTGAATTTTTTAGTAATTATATGCTTAACTATTTTTACTTTTATTTGGACTTTTTTTATTTTTAAACTACCTATTGATTATAAGTTAATTACTTTTGTTTTATTAATACGTTTTATCGCGTCAGTTTTTATATTTAAAGATTATTCCCTTTCTTGGTCTAAAGCAACACAAAAAACGTTTTTAATGAAAAGTATGGTTTATATTTGTGCATTTATTGTATATATGCCTTTTATTTATGGTGAGTACCGAATTGCTTTTATGCTTTCGGAACTTTTTTTATACCTTTTTTCTATAAACTTTTTAATGTATGGGTATTATTACTATATTAATCGTAGTAAAATTAAAAAAATAAAAAGTGTAGTTATTTATGGTGCTGGTGAAGCTGGGCTTAAATTACAAGATGAGTTTAAAAATAGTGAGTATAGAGTTAGTTTTTTTGTTGATGATAATATAAAGCTTCAAAAACGAACTGTAGATAGTATAAGGATTTTATCTCAAAAGGTTTTACGCCGTAGAATTAAAGAACAAAAACAAGATTTACTTGTTATTGCCATGCCCTCAGCACCTAAAGAGAGAATTAAGACGATTTATCGACGTTTTGATAAGTTTTTTCATCAAATACAAATTCTGCCATCTCTTGAAGATATTTTAGACAATGAACCTTTTTTTAAACAGTTACAAAGCATCTCAGTTGAAGATTTACTTGCAAGGCACCCAAAAGATTTAGATAAAAGAAAAATTGAATCGTTTATTAAAGATAAAGTAGTTCTTATAACTGGTGCTGGTGGTAGTATTGGAAGTGAGATTTCAAGGCAGTGTAAAAAGTTTGGTGCTAAAAAATTAATATTATTGGATCATAGTGAGATTAACCTTTATAAAATAACTGAAGAGTTAAATAGCTCAAATATTATTCCAGTGATGCAAACAGTGCGAAACTTTGGTTTTATAGAGAATACCTTTAAAAAATACAAGCCAGATATTGTGATACATGCAGCTGCATATAAGCATGTGCCTTTAGTAGAAGAGAATATTTTAGAAGGTATTTCAAATAATATAGTTGGAACTAAAAATTGTATTGATTTATCTATTAAATATGGTGTTGAAAAGTTCGTTTTAATTTCAACAGATAAAGCAGTACGTCCAACAAATGTTATGGGCACTACAAAACGTATTTGTGAACTATATGCTCAAAATGTAGATTCAAAAGATACTGAAATAGTAGCCGTACGATTTGGAAATGTTTTAGGAAGTTCTGGTTCCGTGATACCTAAGTTTAAACAACAAATACAAAATGGTGGACCTATTACTGTAACACACCCAGATATTACAAGATATTTTATGCTTATACCTGAAGCTTGCGAACTTGTACTTCAAGCAGCATCAATAGGTGAAGGTGGGGAGATATTTATTCTTGATATGGGTGAGCCTATAAAAATTGTTGATTTAGCTAAAAAGATGATAGAGTTATCTGGGCATGATGATGTACAAATAGAGTTTTGTGGACTAAGACCTGGTGAAAAGCTTTATGAAGAGCTACTTATAAATGATAGTGATAAAAAAACTGATTATGAGTCAATTACAGTAGCATCTTCTACAAAATTTGATATAGAAGAACTAAATAAAAAAATAGAAGATCTTTTAGTTTGTGATGATAAAATATCAAAATTAAAAGAGATTGTTCCAGAGTTTAATCACCAATTAAATTAATTGTTGAGAGCATTAATACAGTTCATTGAATAAAGAGTTTAAGAAGAATCTCTTTTTGAGCTTTAGGCTCATAATTGAATTTAAATTCTGCTTCTTTTAAATAGTAGATAAAGTTACTACTATTGACCCCTTTGTATTTTTTCAGAAAATCTTCTAAAAATTTCCAAAACTCAGAAATCACACCATTTTTGCTCTCAATTTTTGCAATCTTATTTAAAAAAAGAAATTTTGACAGCTCTTCTTCACTTTTACTGTAGGTTCTGAACTTATAAAGGGAAGGAAGCATGAGGTTATAAACTTCATGTCCATAGACAAAAGTAAGAAAGTTTTGTGCGGTGTAAATATTATCATTTTTCATATAGATATATTCGTCATACTCATTACTTTGTATTGTTTGTTCTTTATTTAACTGATCAAGGAAGCTTGTAATAAGCTTGCGGCAGAGTTGATAATGTTTATACACTGTTATATAGTTTAGATTTAAGTCTTTACTAGTTTGTAAAGCATTTTTATTCAAGCAAAAAGCATGGGTTAAAGAAACTATGCGTTCATAACGCTTAGGAGATTGTTTGCGTTTACATTTGGCACATTTGACGTAGCCGTTAGCTAACTTGTAAAGATGTTTAGCGTTACAATATGAACATTGATTCATTTTTTAGTTCCAATAATATATAAGAAATCATAAAATTTATATTACTATAAAACCACTAAGATTATAATTTTGCAAAATAGGAGATATTATGAGAATTTTATTAATGATATTTATTTCAATCATTTGTGCTAAAGCACATTTTTTAACACTACTACCGTCAAGTGATTATGTTATAGATAAAAAGCAGTCAGTGGTTAGATTAGATGCTATGTTTATTCATCCTTTTGAGCAAACAGGTATGACCATGGAAAAACCAAAGGGATTGTTTGTAAATAGTGTGAATCATGCATTAGAAATTAAAGAAACTAAACAGTTTAATCATAAAACATGGCAGGGTCAATATAAATTAAAACGACCAGGTGTATATCAGTTTTTTGTACAACCTGAACCCTATTTTGAGAAGAGTGAAGCAAAATATATTTCTCACGTACCAAAAGTAATTATTTCAGGGTTTGGAATAGAAGATGGTTGGGATAAACCTATTGGTTTAGATTATGAGATTATTCCTTTAGTAAAACCTTTTGGTTTGTACCAAGGAAATCTTTTTCAAGGTCAAGTTTTACGTCATGGAAAACCTGTTGCTAATGTCGAGGTTGAAGTGGAACTTTATAACGAATTTGGATTGAAAGCTCCAACTGATGCACATATTACTCAAGTAATTAAAGCAGATAACAATGGAATTTTTTCCTTTGTGATGAACCACAAAGGTTGGTGGGGGTTTGCTGCATTAATTGTTGAGGGTGAAAAAGTGTTCGACGATGGTATGATGTACCCCATTGAAAATGGGGCATTAATTTGGGTTAAGGCGTATTAATGCACATTTCAGATGGTATTTTAACTGCACCCACTGTTATTGCAACTTCTGTAGTTGGCTTTGGTTTAGTTATTTACTCATTGAAACATTTAAAAAATGATGCTATGGCACTCGTTGCTGCAATGAGTGCCATGTTTTTTATCTCCTCTTTCATTCATATTCCTTTAGGTCCTACACAAATTCATCTTATTATGATAGGTGTAATTGGTATTTTATTAGGAGGTAGGGTTTTTTTAGCTGTATTTATAGCATTACTTTTACAAGCAACACTTTTAGGTTATGGGGGCTTAAGCTCTCTTGGTGCCAATCTTTTAATTATGGGATTGCCCGCTTTTATTATTTATTTGTTAGTTTCAAAAGGGGCACTTAATAGCTTCTCTTTAAAAATAAGGTACTTCTTAATTGGCTTTATTCCTATTTTTTTAGCAACTTTGTTTATGGCTTTACTTTTAGCTGTTTCTAAAGAGGAGTATCTTTATGTTGCTTACACTATATTTGCCGCTAACATTCCTGTGATGGTTATCGAAGGGTTAGTGACACTATTTTTAATCAACTACTTAAAAAAATCAATACCTTGGGTTTTAAAAGAGGCAAAACTATGAGAATTCTATTCTTTATTGTAATTTTATTCAATTTACTTTTTGCACATAAACTAAATATATTTATCATACAAGAGGAACAAACTTTACATCTTAATGCTTACTTTGCCTCAGGCAAACCTTGCCAATCATGTCAAGTGGAAGTTTTAAATGCAAAAGATGAACTATTAATACAAGGTATCACTAATAATCAAGGTGACTTTGAAATAAACAGGTATGATGAGCATATTACGGTTAGTGTAGATGCTGGTTCAGGGCATAAACAGATACAAAGTTTTCAACCTAAGATGCAAGATTCCCATCAAAAAGAAGATACAAAATTAGTGTTTCAATTAAAGCAGGAAAATGCAAAGTTAAAGCGTCAAATTGCATTACTTGAAGAGAAAAATTCCTTTTTTGAAATGCTAAAGATTGTTTTTGCTTTATGTGTCATTGGTGGTATCTTTTTTATCTTAAAGCGAGTTAAAAAATGAGTCGTTTCAATGTCTCAATTATGCTAATTTGTGCACTGATTTACACCTTTTTTTTAAGTTTTAGTCAGGTAGAATTTGTATTTTTTATTCCACTTTTTTATTTAATGGTATGTGAGTATAAAATACTCTTTGAAATTATAAAGAAGCTACTCTTTTTAAATCTTTTTATTGTCATGATTTTTATTGTTCTCGCACTTCAAGATAATGTTGAAGAAGCTGTACATATTTACTTTAGAACCAATATGATTATTCTATTTAATCTGCTTTTATTTTCACACTCTAATGGTTATGATTTAATTCGAGCATTAAATGAGTTGAAGTTCCCAAAACGATTGGTTAGTAGTGTTTATTTTTCTTTAAAAATGATAGAGACATTAAGTGCTGAGTTTAAAGGAGTTAAACAAACACTTCGTGCAAGGGGTTTTCATGCACGAAGTACAATGTTTTGTTATGAGACCTATGGTAATGTCTTTGGGCATATTTTTGTTAAATCGATTCGTAAGTCCCTTGCCTTAAGAGACTCTTTTGTAGTGCGTGGATTTCATGGAAGAATCTATTTAATTAATAATTCACGTTTAAGTTATTATGATGTTGTGTTGGTTTTGAGTGTCTGTTTAATAGTCGTTGTAAAGGTAATATTATGAGTTGTTCAATTAATTTAAAAGCAGTGGGGTATACCTGTAATAGTAAAAATATATTTAATGATGTAACTTTAAATGTTTCCCATGAAGAAAAAGTTGCAATTGTTGGTGCTAATGGTACAGGAAAGAGTTCTTTATTAAAAATTATTGCAGGATTAATAGTGCAAAGTAGTGGAGGTATTTTTCTGTTTCATGAAGAGATGAAAAGCTTAAAGGATTTTAAATCTTTACGTAGTCAAATAGGATACTTACCTCAAGATGTTAGCGATCATTTTTTATGTCCAACAGTGATTGAAGATGTGATGTTTGCTCTAAGAGCACAAGGGGAGAAAAAAGAGCGTGCTTATAAAAAAGCGTGTGATATTTTAGAACAATTAGGTGTAAGTCACTTAGAAGAGCGTATTATTTATGAGTTAAGTGGAGGAGAACAACGTATTATTGCCCTTGCAGGTATTCTTATTACGCAGCCTAAAATTTTACTCTTAGATGAACCTACTAATGCCTTAGATGAAGAGGCTGAAAATCGAATTATTGAGATTTTAAATGGTATAAAAAAATCAATGGTGATTGTTTCTCATCATAAAAGCTTTATTGAAAGACTAGCACCTACAATATATCGTTTAGATAATGAAGGTTTAAATAAAATAAATTAACTCAATAATTTAAAGAGACGCTTTTTTATCTAGGAGTATAATAGTTTTATAAAAGATAGTGATGAAATAAGAGCATAGCTTAAACCAATTACTATTAACGCATATTCCTTTTTCAACTGCATAGTAATTGCTTTTCATTACTATCTTTTTTGTATTTATAAAAAAGATAATCTCATAAAGAGAGGTCTTGGAGGTAAGATGACTAAAAAAACAATACTATTCTTAAGCTTTTTGTGATTTATTAACTTGAAAATGTAATCTATAAATAATTTTTATACATTACACAAATACTCCACTTTTTCATGTTAAAAAGTAGCAATAGAATAGCATTTCTAGGAGGCTAGGGAAAAATTAAAGAAATTCTTGTTTTTTCCTTAAAAGTTATAAAAATAATTGAAAAACTTAAGATTGAATTAATTGTTTTTATGCAAACATATAATTGACAAACACAACAAGGAGTGGACTATGACTAAGTTAATTAAATTAGGTGCAGCATTTTTATTAATGACAGCTACATACGCATTTGCATTAACAGCAGAAGAAGTTAAATCACACGTTATGAAAGGAAAAGCTTTCTGTGAGGAAAAAGGTGTAGCAGCTTGTGTTGCTGAAATTGGTAAAAAAGGTGGAATGTTTGACAAAGGTGACTTATATATTTGGTCAAACGATTTTGAAGGTATTATTACTGGACACCCAAAGAAACCAATTGCAGGTAAAAACTTATATCGATATAAAGATAAAGCTGGTAACCAATTATTTAAAGATTTTATTGATAAAGTAAAAGCTGAAGGTCAAGGATGGGTTGACTATGTATGGGCTCACCCTACAACTGGAAAACAAACTCCAAAATCTTCATTTGTTATTGGAATTGGAGAGAACCAATTAATTGGTGCAGGTTACTACAAAGAGTAGTGAATATTTGATAAATCCTTGATATAAAATCAAGGGTTTATTTTAGATAATTTTATCTAAAATAAACTATTTAAATGATACTTTATTTAGATAAGATTATAGAAATGATAACTAGGAATGCCCATGTTAATGTTAAATAATATGAAAATTGGTAAAAAACTTGTTATTGCCCCAGCTGTGGCAGTAATTTTTTTAGTTGTTTTAGCAATTTTTTCTAACAATGCTTTGAAATCTGATAAAGCAACCCTCAACGAAATTGTAGAAGTAAAATTTGAACTTTATAAAGCGAGCAGTAAACTTTTGATTGATGTTGACTTGTTTAATTCTGTTTTATATAAAGTCTTTAGTTATGCTACGGGTGGCTATGAACAATCACAAATTGATGAACAGTTGGCTGTCCTTGAGAAGCTTAGAAAAACAATGAATAAAGATATGAAAACACTCTCCAGTGCTACCTACCTTGATGCTAAAACAAAAAAGATTATAAAAAATGTTGAAAAGAATGTTAAAGAGTACAATTTAACAGTAACCGATGCTATTGATATGTTAACGGTTGATGTTGGTATGGCAACACCAATGCTTTCTGTAACAGATGAGGTCTTTTTATTAATTAATAAAGATTTAAAAATGGTTAATGATGTTGCTGATAAAGAGAATCAAGAGAGTTATGCCCAAGCATTAGCTAAAATTGATAATACTCTTTATACCCTATATACACTTATTGTTATTGCTTTTATTCTTTCTGTTTTAATTATTATTGCAGTGACAAATTCAATTAAAAAGCCATTAACAAAATTCCAAGAGGGATTGTTAGAGTTCTTTAGATATATGAATAAAGAGACAACAGAAGCTAAAAAAATTGAACTTGGAACCACTGATGAATTAGGTGAAATGGCAGAAGCTGTTAATGATAGTATTAGTGCTATTAAAGAGGGAATTGATAAAGATAGAACTTTAGTGGACAGTGCAATTAGATGTGCTAATGAAGCGAAAAAAGGTTTTTTAAATGCACGTATTCAAGGGACAACAACAAATCCTTCATTAAACGAATTAAAAGATGTTATTAATGAGATGTTGGAATCTGTAGAGACAAATATAAAAAGTTCTATGGATGTTCTTTCACAATATGCAAAATACGATTATCGATCGACAATTAATGTAGCCTCTATGGAAGGGGATTTAAAAGCATTATGTAGTGATGTTAATACCTTAGGTCAAGCGATTACAAGTATGTTGGTTGAAAATAAAAAAATAGGTTTAGTTTTATCTTCAAACTCTGAGAATTTATCAGAAAATGTGGATAACTTAACAAATTCAGCTAATAATCAAGCAGCTTCATTAGAAGAGACAGCTGCCGCAATTGAAGAGATTACAGCGAACATGCAAAACAGTTCAGAAAATATTGCAAAGATGACTTCTTATGCTAATGAAGTTTCAAGTTCAGTCTCTGTAGGACAAGAATTAGCTAGCAAAACAGCAAGTTCAATGGATGAGATTAATGAACAAACTCAAGCGATTGCAGACTCAATTACTGTTATTGACCAAATTGCTTTCCAAACAAATATTCTTTCACTTAATGCAGCCGTTGAAGCAGCCACTGCAGGAGAAGCCGGAAAAGGGTTTGCTGTTGTTGCACAAGAGGTTAGAAATCTTGCCGCAAGATCAGCAGAAGCTGCTAAAGAGATTAAAGACTTAGTTGAAAATGCAACTAATAAAGCCAATGATGGTAAAAATATCTCCAATGATATGATTGAAGGGTATGAAAAACTTAATAATAATATTCATAATACCTTAGAGCTTATTAATGATGTGTCAACATCATCAAAAGAGCAGTTTGGTGCAATGGAACAAATCAATGATACGGTTAATAACCTTGACCGTGTAACACAACAAAATGCTGCATCTGCGAGTGAAGCTAATAAAGTAGCTCGTGAAGTAAATGAAATTGCAGAAAAAGTTGTACAACATACAAACGAAAAAGAGTTTACTGGTAAATAATACTTCTAATAACAAACCCCTTTTAATTCGAGGGGTTGGTTCTTTTCACATCTTTCATAGATAAATTTAGTTACACTACACTCAACAATTACTTAGGATTATTATGAAAAAAATAGGAATGCTTGGTGGGATGTCATGGGAATCAACGTCAACGTATT